>JAOUGT010000142.1 GCA_029865485.1 Nitrospira sp. | reverse complement strand
CCCCGCGTTCCTCCCCATTAGCTGCTTTTTCCACCGCCACCCTGTTGGGGAATGACACCTCGAGCACCACACAGCCGACATCGGTCTTAAACGGACCATGCCGTTCTCCGGGAGGGCGGCTGGCATACGCGCCCGCTTCCAGCCAGCGATCGAAAGCGTGGTCATACAGCCGCCCGCTGACGATGAAGACCTCTTCCGGGTACGCATGGGTCTTTTCTTCGAACGCCGATGTATCCGCACCTGGCAGAAAGCGGGTCAGTCTGGTGTATTCACCCGTCACGGGATCGATGCTCAGTGTGATTTCCTCGGCCATCCCTTCCAGACCTTTGATGGGAGTCCAGCGGGTTCGTTGGTCGAAAGCCAACGGGTTCCAGTAGGTTGTGGTCGATTTCGACATTCCTATCTCCGCAACAAGGTAAGGAGTATGGCGACTAATCAATGTTTAGCCCGATCCACATAAGAGCGGGATATGTGGCGTTCTGTTGACCTATCGCGCCATCGAACGATCCGAGCATAACGCCATCATTGTTGGCGTTCTTAATGAGAACGACTGAGGCACAATGAGCGACGCAACTACGCGGCCAACGGAGTACAACAACTTATATGGGAACTTGTGGAGGAGGCACTTCCTTACTTCACCCCGCTCTATGGACCAGGCTTGAGGGTACTCAGCAATTCGTAACGCAGCCTTTCTCATTTCCTCCTTGAATCGTTGCCCGAGCCCTGCAGATTCGAAATCATAGAAGCGGACAGCATCTTCCAACTCTTGCGTCGCTATTCTAGCGAATATAACGCGCATCATTTATCCTTAAATACTTCCTCCATTGGGACGCCTTGGAGCTTCCCAGCCCGATAGGCCTTGAGTCTCTTTTCCGCTTCTTCAGCCCATACTTCATCGAGCTTCTTATCCGGCTCATCCAGGCTCTTTATCAGACCTTCAACCAAGCTGAATCGTTCTTCTAGTTTCAGTTTCATAGCTTCGTCTAACAGCTCTTTCGTGCCCATTGTGTTCACCTCCGATTTTGCGGACCGTCTGAGCATACTGCCATGATTGCTGGCGTTTCAACGAGATACGACTTTAAGTCATTAATCGGCCCCAGCGAACCCTCACCCCTCAGGCGGATTTGGCGATACCGAAGCCGCCATATCAGCGTAGGTTTGCAGCGTTCGTCGTGCTGCTTCCTCGTCGAGCTTGCTGATCGCAAACCCGACATGGACGATCACATAGTCGCCCACCCCTGCTTCCGGCACCAGCGCCAACGAGACAGATTTCGTGACGCCACCAAACGACACGGTCGCGGTGCGAAGTTGGTCATCCTCGATCTTCAAAACCTGTCCGGGAACTGCAAGGCACATTTTCTCTCCAACGCTTCACGTTTCGAGTTTTGGGTTTCTAGTTTCGCTGATTGTGTCGGAAAGTAGTGTCCCATTGAAACGCCCAACTCAAAACACGAAACTTTCAACCCGAAACCATTCCCTCGCTTCACGCTTCACGAGAGACGGTATACCGCCACCACTGCCTGCCCCAACGACAAGCCTCCGTCATTGGGTGGAACCAGCGCATGGCTATAGACGGCAAATCCTGCCTTTTCTAAATATGTTCGAACGAGGGATAAGAGCAGCCGATTCTGAAAACAGCCGCCGGTCAGAACGACGCGAGGCAAGCCGGCTACTTGGGCCACACGAACCATGCTCTCGGCGAGAGTTGCATGAAATCGCAAAGCGATCTGCTCTGGGCGGTAGCCCTTACGAAGGTCATCCAGCAGGGCACTGATCATGGGACGCCAATCCAGCATCCACTTGGCGCCAGAGTCCTGACCGGGGATTACGTCGATTGGATAGCCCGCGATCCTCGCTCCGCCCCTATCCGCTTCTTCCTCAGCGGCAAACTGGACCGCCATGGCTGCTTGCCCTTCGAAGGACGCCCGGTGACACAGTCCGGTGAGTGACGTGACCGCATCGAACAGCCGCCCCATGCTCGTCGTCCAAGGCGACGCGATGCCGGATCGGAGCAGGGCTGCCAACTGCTCACGTCGATCACCCGGCACTTTCCAAGAAGGAAGATCTTGCACCAGCATATTCTCTCCCATCAGCTCCCACAAAACTGCTGCAGTAGATCGACCCGGCTCCTTCATCGCCGCCTCTCCACCCAATAAGCGGAAGGGCTTGAGAGAAGCAAAGCGAGTGAACTGCCGATAGTTCGCGATCAGAAATTCTCCGCCCCAGACCTGACCATCTCCTCCATAGCCGGCTCCGTCCCAGGCAATACCCAACACTTCGCCACCGAGCTTGTGTTCCGCCATGCAGGAGGCCACGTGGGCATGGTGATGCTGTACAGGAACCAATGGGGTTGAGAGTGTCGCAGCGAGTTCTCGCGCAAAAACTGTCGAGCGATAGTCCGGATGTAAATCGCAGGCAATGGCCTGAGGCGTGATCTGTAACAATCGTTGAAGATCTTCGATCGCCTGCCGGAAAGCCCTCTCTGCCTCGACGGTAGAAAGATCCCCAAGATGCTGACTTAGCAGAACACGATTGCCTGTCAGAAGCGCGACAGTGTTTTTGAGATGCCCGCCCACGGCCAACACCGGACCCTGAACTCCAGGTGCGGGGCCATCTGTCCAGCTGATCGCCTTCGGCACATACCCCCGCGCCCTGCGGAGAATCATCACGTCCGTCTTTGGCTGTTCCGCTCGCCTCGTATCTTCTACCCCCAATGTTCTGGGCACCATCATCACCACCGAATCGTCGACCGGCCTGGCAATCGGTCTGTCATGCACGAGGAACGCATCGGCAATTCTATTCAGTCGAACGAGCGCTTCCCGTTCATCGATTACGATCGGTTCTTCTGATCGATTGCCACTTGTGGCCACAATGGGACGTTGGAGCAATGTCATCAAGAGGTGATGGAGCGGCGTCGCCGGTAGCATCGCGCCAAGGTAGGAATTGCCCGGTGCCACGGATTCGGCGAGGACTGCATTTCGCCTCTTGCGCGCCAGGACGATCGGCGCTTGCGGGGAACAGAGCAATGCTTCTTCATCTGAAGACAACAGACAATGGTCTTTGACTGCCTCAATAGAGGGAAACAGCAGCGCAAAGGGCTTGTCAGGTCGCCGTTTTCGCTCCCGTAGTCGCCGGACAGCTTCATCCGATGTCGCATCGACCCAGAGCTGAAACCCGCCCAATCCTTTCACTGCGACGATGAGTCCTTGATCGAGTAAGACCTGAGCCCGTCGCAAGGCATCCTCGCCGCTCGCAACTTCATGGCCCTGCTCATCCCATAGGCACAGGCGCGGACCACAGCTCGCACAGGCAATCGATTCGGCATGAAAGCGGCGATCGGACTCCGTGGAATACTCGGTGCGACAGGCAGAGCAAAGTTCGAAGTCGGCCATCGTCGTGTTGGAGCGCTCGTAGGGGATCGATGTGAGTAGGCTATAGCGTGGACCGCATTGTGTGCAGGTGAGGAATGGATATCGGAAGTGACGGTCGTGTGGATCTGTGAGCTCGTAAAGACAGTCCGCACACGTCGCTAAGTCCGGCGGAGTGACGAGGATCCGTTGCCCGGAATCGGTGCTCTTGTTGATTGAAAAGCCGACATCGTCAAGCACCGGAACGATCGTCGTGTTCATTGTCTCGATCAATGCCGAAGGTGGTACGTCGGTATGCAACCGCTGGAGAAATCCTTCGATGACCGGCAAGTCCCCTTCCACTTCGATCGACACGCCGTTTCTTGTATTCTGTACGCACCCAGTCAGTCCCAACTCACGTGCCAGCCGGTAGATGAACGGACGAAACCCCACACCCTGTACCGTGCCTTCCACCTCGACCCGCAATCGATGAGCAAGGGTCTCTCTCATTCCCGGACCACCAACTCATGAAGCACGACCTCCGGCTCCACCGATTTCGCCATCACCGACCCCCCGCAAGCCGAACAGCCCTCCTCCGCTCTCGTGACCGTACAGTCTCGATGACACAACGGGCACCAGGCCTCACCTGGGACAGGAATGATCTCCAGTGACGCGCCTTCGGCTTTGGTGCCTCGGGCAGCCATCACAAATGCGGCTTGCAACGCGACTCCGTCATGGGTGAGCAGATGAGACAACGCGCTGACTTTGAGTCGGACTGCGGAGAGCTTGGCGTCCCCTGTTTCAGCCGACTTCGTTGCCACCGCCTTCACCACTTCCATCATCAGATGGAGCTCATGCATAGCACGTCTCACATTCCTGGATGATCTGTCCCACAACCTTGTCCAACGCGTTGGCCACGGGAGACGACAAGGCTTGTCCCGCTTCCGTATTGCCGGCTTCAATCCCGTACACAATCACTCTGGGTGGCAGAACGCCCATGACACGAGCCAGCTCCAGTGCCTCCGATATGCCGAGCACATGACTGGAATGAGGAAATATCTGAAGCGCAATCGGGCCGGCCGAGGCATCGAGGCGATGAATGGTCCCAGGACTCTGCCCACTCCGGGCTGCATCAATGAGAATCGTGACGCGCGCCCCTTCCATCAAGGCGATCAGATCAACCCCCACCATCTCCGCCTCGATCACCTCAGTGCGGTCACCCACTTCTTGGCGAAGACGGCGAGCCACCAGGAGTCCGACTGCGTCGTCTCCTCTCAGCTCATTGCCAAGACCGATGATGCGAATAGATGAGGAACGGGGCTCGTCTCTCTTCACATCGCCCCTTCCCGCTTGATGTCCAGCTTCAAGAAATGGGTCGCACAGGAGATGCATGGATCATAGCAACGGATGACGCGCTCGCACTCCAGTGCGACCTCGTTGTCCGGACGAGACAAAAGACGCGGCATAAACAGGCGGAGGTCCTGTTCGATACGGCCTTGGTTTTGTGATGTTGGAGGCACGATCTTGGCCTCGCGGATCAGACCGTCACCGTCCACGTGGTACCGATGATAGAGAATCCCCCGAGGCGCTTCCGTGCAGGCCATACCGATTCCTGCTCGAACGGTGACCGGCAGCGACGGCAAGGGCGGAGGCTCGTACCGTTCGATCAATCGCAGTGATTCATCCAACGCGTAGAGGACTTCCACGGCACGAGCGATGATCCCATGAAACGGATTGCGCAGGGGCAACGCGAGCCCCAAGTCGGCCAGCGCTTGCGTTGTGAGCAGTGTGAGATGTTTCTGATTCAGGTTCAGTCGAGCCAGCGGTCCGACCAGATAGGGCGCTCCCTGCAAGGTGCAGTGGAGGGCATTGGAATAGGCCACTTGGTGCTCGGTGAAATGCTGCTCAAATTCACTCACCGAGATCTGCAAGCCGTTGGAAGCAACAATCTGCCCTTCATTGAGCGGATACTCATCGGGATGACGGAGCGCGACATATGTATAGTCAGGGGTGAAGTCGGGAAACTCGAACGATGCGACCCAGCGCACGGTCTCCATGGCCGCATCGCGCGCCCATAAGAGCTCATCTTTCAGCGCTTCCAGCTCACGCCGCAGTGGCACCCGAGAGAACCCTCCGACCTGCACAGAGACCGGATGCACGGACCGACCACCGAGCAACGTCATGATTGCGTTGCCGGCCTTCTTGAGCCTCAAACCTCTTGTGACGACTGCCGCGTGATCCTTGGCCATCGCAATACCGCTGTCGTAGCCGAGAAAATCCGGCGCCTGAAGGAGATACACATGCAGAGCGTGGCTCTCGATCCATTCGCCGCAGTAGAGAAGCCTCCGCAGGTCGCGCAGTGTCCCCTCAACCTTGACAGCAAAAATCTGTTCAAGGGCATGGACGGCACTCATCTGATAGGCCACGGGGCAGATGCCGCAGATCCTTGCGACGATGTCGGGGACTTCGCTGTAGTGCCGCCCCTGTAGAAATGCCTCGAAAAAACGAGGCGGCTCAAAGATCCTGAGCTCCACGTCCTGCACAGTACCGTCTTTCACGGTGACACGGAGCGCGCCTTCACCCTCCACACGCGCCACCAAATCGACAGCGATGGTTCTTGTCTCCCTCCCTCCCTCAGGCTTTGTCCGCTCCGTCCCTTCCACTTCTCACCTTTCACGACTTACATTTCACATCTACCCGTTCACTTCCTCCCACTCACTCCTAACCATTTACTTTTCACGCCTCACGTTTCACCTTTCACGGTTGACGCCTAACCCCTCACGTCTTCTTGTCCCAGCTCTCGCTTTCTTCCTTGAAGGGAGCGGCATAACCGTTGATGCCTCGAAATCGACGCAGGACCTCGACCGGAATCAGTTGCAGTTCGCCATAAAAGTGCTGTGCGAGAGAGGTCGTATTCGGTGGTAGACCTGGTCCTTTTCTTGCGCCTTCGCTTGGCCCAAAGCAACCGTAACAGTCTCGGCCCATGCTGGGACAGATAGCCCCACAACCGGCCCTGGTCACAGGCCCAAGACAAGGCATGCCCTTCGCCACCAGCACACAGACATTTCCTCGCCGCTTGCATTCCAGACAGACACTGTCGGCCGGCAAACGAGGCTGGACCCCGGCTAACAAGTCCGTGAGCACACGCAGCAATTGACCCTTATCAATCGGACAACCCCACAGCTCAAAGTCCACGTGGATATGCTCGGAAATGGGAGTGGACGTACTGAGGCTCTGAATATAGTCCGGCCTGGGATAGACCGCCCGTTTGAAGGCTTCGATATCGTCCCAGTTGCGCAACGCCTGAATGCCCCCTGCCGTGGCACAGGCGCCGATCGTGACCAAGACCTTCGCCTGCTCTCGCACAGACCGAATGCGATGGGCATCCTCTGCCGTCGTGATCGATCCCTCAACTAGCACTAGATCGTATGGGCCCGGATTTACACTACTGGAGGCTTCTGGGAAATAGGCAATATCCAAGGCTCTGCCCAAGGCAAGCAGATCGTCCTCCAGATTCAGTATGCTGAGCTGACATCCATCACAGGAGGCGAACTTGAGGACGCCCAACTTGGGCCGAGTTTTCTCCGGATCATGCTTTGACAACCTGTTCCTCCTCCTGCCATTCGGCCGCAAGTCTCGGGTTGCGAGTTGCGTGTTTCTCTCACTGCCATGAAGTCAAAAACTCGAAACACGAAACCTTCAATCCGAAACGAGTCACAATTAACACACTACACCCCTACCCGCCCCAGCCACGGCTCAACTCGGTCGTAACGCATGACCGGGCCGTCTTTGCACAGAAAATATGGACCCATCTGACAATGGCCGCACAGACCGATCCCACACTCCATGTGCCGTTCCAGCGACACATAGATGGCCGTCGCCGGAATGCCGCGCCTCATCAGAATCGGCACTCCCAGGCGCATCATGATTTCCGGCCCGCACATCAACACGATGCTCTTCGCCGAATCGATCGACACGCACTCGAACAGTTCCGTCACCACGCCGATGTGATAGCGCCAGGTCTTGTCAGGCTGATCGCTGGTCAACAACACTTCGGTATCGTGAGCGCGCCGCCATTTGTCGAACCGCTCGCGATAGAGGAGGTCGTGCGGCGTCTTGACACCGTGAAGGATCTTGACAGAGCCGTATTGTTCGCGCCGCCGGAATATGTATTCGATGGCCCCGACCGCCGGGGCACATCCCAGCCCTCCGGTGACAATCACCACGTTGCGCCCACGCGCCTCTTCCAGCGGCCAACCTTGGCCAAACGGGCCGCGGATGCCTAGGGCATCACCAGGTTGTAGATCGGCTATGGCCTTGGTGACTCGCCCGACGGCTCGGATGGTATGGTCGAGAAACTCAGGCTCATCCGGGTCCGAGACGATTGAAATCGCCACTTCACCGACGCCGAACAAATACACCATGTTGAATTGTCCGGCAGCGAAACGAAACTGCTGCCGCACCTGCTTGTCCACGAGCTGCACGCGATGGGTCGTGATGTCTTCGGCTTCCCGGATCTTCTCCACGATGGTCGCCGGATGGATATCATAGGGATTGTCCATGTTGGTTCCTGCCATGCTAGGCACCGGTCGCCTCTTACTGAGAGCTGGTAGCTGGCTGCTGTTCGCCTGGCCTCAGCAAGGCCGGCAACTCCTCGGTCACATCGATCCCGACCGGGCACCAGGTAATGCATCGGCCGCAGCCGACGCAGCCGGACGTGCCGAATTGATCGATCCACGACGCAAGCTTATGCGTCAGCCACATGCGGTACCGATCCTTGGTTGTCTGGCGAATATTCTTCCCGTGGATATACCCGTGCTCCTCTGTGAAGCAGGAATCCCACAATCTGGCATGTGCGGTGTGTTGATGCGAGAGGTCCGGCGTCTCCTCGACCTTATGGCAGAAGCAGGTCGGGCAGACCATCGTACAGTTCGCGCAAGCCAGGCAACGTACCGCCACATCGTCCCAGCGCGGATGCTCATGGGCAGCGTAGAGGGCTTGCGGCAAGCCCGTACGATCTACTCGTCGGACTTGGTTCCGGGCACAAGCATCCACGCGCGCTGCCGCTTCACCGATTACTTCGTGTGTAGCGGGAGACAAAGAGAGAGCAGAAAGAAGATCCACCCCAGCCTCGCTCTCGGCTTCGATCAGGAGCTGATCATCGATCTCGGTCAAAGCAAGATCGAATCCGCTCTTGGTGCGCGGGCCAGTCTCCATGGATGCACAAAAACAGGTGCTCAGCGCCCTGGTGCAGTTCACCGCGATCACGAAGAGCCCTTCACGGCGTGCTGCGTAGTAAGGATCACGGTGGATATCTTTGAGAAAGATCCGGTCTTGGATGATCAGGCCTGCGAGATCGCACGCGCGAGCACCGATGACAGCCACTTTCTCCGAGTGGGGAAGCGTCGGGCGAGCCGTGAATCCATCCCTACTCCGCTCAATCTGTACAAGCGGTTCACGCGGCGCGAATGTGAAGGGTTTCAGCGATTGCGGCCCATGAACGACCCCGAAGATTTCATTGGAGCTGGTCTGTTCCAGCCTATAACGTCCCGGCTCTTGATGATCGCGCCAGCCGATCGGGAGATCTGACACATGTTGAATCGTTTCCCACACGATGGACCCATCGCGCAGGGTGGGCCCAACAAGGCGATATCCCTTTGCGCTGAGGGCATCGAGCAATCGTTGGAGCTCAGCCCGTGGCAGGGCAACACT
>JAOUGT010000141.1 GCA_029865485.1 Nitrospira sp. | reverse complement strand
ATGGCATTGAAGATCTGTCCGAGCCGACTCCATCACATGCAGTCTCGTCCAGCTCATCAAATCTCTCCAGCCCCGAGTCGGCCAGACGGCAAGCGGCCTGCTGGGCTCTCACCATTCCCTATGGCGCCGCCAAGATGGTCTATGCGGTCGGCGGAGGGATTGTGGGCGGCCTGGCTTGGACGGTAACGGGAGGGAACATGGGGGTAGCAAAGTCCATCTGGATTCCCTCGATGACAGGTGACTACATCATCCAACCCCAGCACCTCACCGGAGAGAGGCGCCTCTACTTCGTAGGCCTCGCAGATGGCCCTCCGGCATAATTCCGCCGCTCCGCTCGCACATCATCCGCGGGAAAGGGATAGAGCCCTTACCGCTTCTTCACGGTAAAGGCATGGCCAAGAGATCGCGTACGGGCGGAAGTGCGAAACACTGCGCGTCGCTTTCCCGCAGATGTCCTTGCTATGATGTCACCTATGCAACGTCACCGAGCCCTCTTGTTCCTATTCGTCGTGGTCCTCCTCTTTCCAAGCTGTGCTTCTTGGCTCATAAAAGGGGAGCCACCAGAGGTGCTCGTCACCAACGTTACGCCACTGGACGCCACGCTCTTCGAACAGCGTCTCCGTGTCGACCTCCGGGTCCGCAACCCAAACGACTTCGACTACCACCTGACGGGCATTGATTTCACATTGAATCTGAACGGGAAACGCCTGGCCCGTGGCCTGGGCAGTAAGGATGTGACGATTCCTCGTTTAGGCGATGCCGTGATGACGATCGACACCACGACCTCGACGCTGGACATCGTGCGCCAACTGCTCGAGTTCTCTCAGAAACAGGACTTGACGTACGATATCAAGGGCGTACTGCATAGCAAGGCTGGGCGATTGCCGTTCACCAACGCAGGCACGCTCGTCGAGCCCGGCATGTTCTCCGGCTCACCAACCGACTCTCACGCAACCCAACAATAGTGTTCAAGCTAAGTAACCAAGCACCATACGATCTGGGGCTAGATCTCGTTTCCTGCGTCAGCAAATTACCATGAGGATACGATTACCTGATAGGTGAATATAGAACTGAGAGTTGATCTCCACCTCTATTGACATCGAAACGTGAGGCCACGGTTCGCAGACTGCACGGGGAGCAACCTCAGAAGTCATTGCTCACATACATGCATAAAATACGACGCGCCCCCAATACTTACTTCCGATACGTGGGAAGCGAATAGCGGAACGTGTGATAAGTCCATAGTCATGCCAGACCAAAATTTCCCCTGGTAGACGTGAGCGATCCAATCGTCGGATCCGGCTACGGGCACAGGCCTCAATACGCGTCGCTGCCTCAGCTGATAAGGCGCTCTGAATCCATAGACAAGGAGAGGGTGGAGAGTACATCGCGGCCGGCCTCGCTGCCCGCTTCGACCAGTAGCTGGTCGTCCACTTCAGTCAGGGTGAGATCGAAACCGTTCTTGGCACGAGGGCCCGTCTCCATGGATGCACAAAAACAGGTGTTCAGCGCCCTGGTGCAGTTCACGGCGATCACGAAGAGCCCTTCACGACGTGCTGCATAGTAAGGATCATGGTGGATATCTTTTCGGAAAGATCCGATCTTGAATGACCAGGCCGGCGAGATCGCACGCGCGAGCACCGATGATCGCCACTGTCTCTGCTTGAGGAAGCGTGGCGGTCGTGGCGAATCCGTCCTTACACCGCTCGATCTGTAACAACGACTCGCGTGGTGCACAAACAAAAGGTTTCAGCGATTGTGGTCCGTGCACGACCCCAAAGATTTCATTGGAGCTGGTCTGTTCCAGCCTATAGCGTCCCGGCTCTTGTTGATCGCGCCAGCCGGTCTGGACATCTGACACATGTTGAATCGTTTCCCACACGATGGACCCATCGCGCAGGGTGGGCCCGACAAGGCGATATCCCTTTGCGCTGAGGGCATCGAGCAATCATTGGAGGGCAACTCTTGGTAGGACACCGCATGTTTCACTGGCCATGGCCATATTACACATCCCCGCTCACGCTACGACAAGCTGAGCGGTCTGCCTCATCGCCATGGTAAGGACTCTCCTCTCCTCGCGCAAGGCGGGAAATGAGGCATGTACGGCTACCCCATTGACACACACGAGCAGTTCAGCTTGACCTTCTTCCTCGCCAGCCTCGTATCATCCGCCGCGTCCACCATCTCGCTGACATCTTCACCGGCCTCCGGCGATTCTAGAGCCAGCTGGCCGCCAGGGATAGTGGGGCTACTCCTGCGACGTGTTCATCGATCCGCCCGGCAGAGTGTGGAATGATTTCGACGGCATCCGAACCAAGAGCTCACCAATGCCATCGAATGAAATCCTAGAACGGCAACACTTTTTTCACGTCCTGTTGCAACCTGACCAGGTCGTACTTCAACAGGAAATTGATCCTGAAGCCGTCTCCCGACACATCGTTCTTGTTGACTCGTTGCCCCCACAGAAATCCTCCACCGATCGTAATTCCTTCCGCTGGACTATACATGAGGTTGCAATCGAGATACTGCGTTTTCTTGTAGGTATCGCCGGGAGAAGTCTCCGTTGTATTGATTTGAAGGAAACCGTAGGTCACCGTGGATCGCCATTGATCATTCCAGAAATGTTGAATCGCGGCATAGCCTCCGTACGCTGGCTGGGCTTTGAGGACTCCCGACGAGTCATATCCAGCATCGAGATTGAGATTCTTAGGATCGATAAAGTACCGAGCGATCCCCTCGCCGTAGACCGCCTGAAATACGATATTGTCTCGACCCCATAGTCTTACGAGCCCCGATGCCATTACCCCATATCCGAACACCTGATCCGACTGTCCAGAACTTGTGACGCCACCGACCGAACGAAACAGTCCCGCAGTGTTGAAGTGATAGTCATCGGTTTCATACCGATACCGGACCACAAAATCCGGGAAGGGGCTGGTTGACGACACAGATTGAACACTGACGGGGTTCAGCGAGGGAACCCCAGAAGAAGGCTGTTCGGCCGCAACTGAGACTACATGTCTCTGGGCCAATCGGTGCGTGTATCGCACCTGCGGATTGAACTGGAAGATCCAGGAGTTCGGGCCGTTGAAGTCCGCGGTTTCAGGGATCACGTCCGAATCGTGGAATGTGGTCCAAGATTGCCCGACCAGAATGTTTCTTAGCTGCGCGTAAAAGTGGCGCAGACGAAGACCGGTACTATTTCCTGGGCCGACAAAGTCAATCTCGATATAGGTGCGCAAGACATCCCATGTGGTATCTGTCCTTGATTCCAGGGTGAGACGAGAGGCTCTTGCGGCCATATTGTAATTTGAGACGTCGAGGTTCGGAGTCGGTATCGACTCGGGCCGAAACTGGTTCATATTGCCAAGCTGACGGAAATCGTAAATCGCATCAGTCCTAATGTAGCCGCCTATCCGCATCATAGTGTGAGAACCAGGAACACGGAAGAATCCACGAAGGGCTGGATCAAATGGAGCATTGTCCAGTCGAGCGTCCGCGTACGCATCTTCAGTGACCAGCTCACGTTCCCGATCGATGGCAGGGACTACCGTGCTAGTTCCCGATGAGAGGGGCTCAGCAGACGAGGACTCCTTTTTCTTGATGTCCTCGACCGATTGCTCCAACTGTTTTACCTTGGCTTTCAATGCCTCTAGCTCCGACTGTTGAGTCGATGGTTCCGGACCGTGAACCCCGGCGCCAGGCACCTGTCCCAATGCCGAAACCAACACACACGTCGTGGTGAAGACGATGATACTCGCCTGTACGATCATCAATTTGCATGGAGAGAGGCTCTCCGCTCTGGTACAGGAGCCCTGCCCCATGGCCACTTCTTGCCTCTCCTTGCTCATTGAGCTCCTCTTACGAACAGAAAAGGTCTCGTCCATCTCAAAGGCGCTGGTCAAGCGTCACAACCCCACATCCACCCGACACTCTCCTCATAAGCGGCAGGTGGAATGCCGATGCTGCTTTACTCCCTCCACTCGCGCATAACTGAATCGCACCCCGGTTGTCTTCGTCAATCGTGGCGGCTCCATACTGAGCCGCACCAGTCACCCATCAGGATCAAGGCTGGGAGGGATCTCCCATGATGATCCACTCCAGCCCTTGGCACCTCGTGCACCAGACAACCGTCGGGACCCGGCCTTGTCCACCGCATGCAGCTAATGATTCACCGGCCGCACTTGGGGCGGTCGCTTAGCCAGTTACGGAGAGGTGATTGATGTTTCACGGGGGGACAAACGATGTGCAGCTTCCCATTCCTATGGTCCACATCCGATTGGAACAGTCTCGGCACCGGTCGCTCACCAACGGGGTCCCTCATCGATATCGAGCCCGGCCCGCTTCAGGCGCGCGCGCAACTGTTCGATCTGATCCAGCAGATCAAGCATCACGGCGGCCGCATCCAGACTGGCATCAAAATCCCTTTGTAGGCGGGCCACTCGGCGGGCACAGCTGAGATCTTCCGCACGGAATCGCCAGCGCGAGGTCTCCGTACCTTGCGGCTCCAGCAACCCTACGGCCACCAATTCCATGATCCACTGCGCCTCCGCGCCACAGGCTCTCGCCAACTCCTCAATCGACAGCACCGCCTCATCGCCGATCACACTTCCTGTCAGAAGCTCCTGTTCTCTATCCATATTTAGACTCCCAGTGCTTGTCGTGGATTGAAGGACAGTTCCTGCGCCATGGTGTGATAAATCCGCTTGGCACGCTCCGTGTCCGCCGTCGGAAGGACCACTTCTAGGACGAGATAGAGATCGCCCGCTGGGTGGTCGGGAATGCCGCGGCCCTTGAGCCTTAGCTTTCGCCCACTCTGCGAGCCCGGGGGAATTTTGACTTCAACCACGCCAGTGGGCGTCGGCGCATTAATCGTGGCTCCAAGCGCCGCTTCCCATGGCGCGAGGGGCAACGTGAGAAACACATCGCGTGCTTCCACCCGAAAGAGGGAATGGGGAGCGAAATGGACTTCCAGGTAAAGATCGCCCGGTGGTGCCCCGCCGACTCCCACCGCACCCTGCCCCGCCAGCCGGATCAACTGGCCTTCACGGAGGCCCTTCGGGATTTGTACATTGAGCGTCCGCTCCCGCAACGCGACACGACCTTCCACGTCCAGCTGCGGTGCGCGCAGCGTAATCCCTCTGGTTGCGCCGGTATAAGCATCTTCGAGCTCGATGAAGATCTTGGCGTGATGATCCTCCCCAGGAGCCCGAACAGATTGAGCATGACGACCGAATTGACCGAACAAGCTTGAGAAAAAGTCACTGAACTCAACGGCTTCCTCCGGCGACACAGTCCCGCGGGTGAACTCAAAGCCCGCGCCCCAGTCCGGCGGAGGCGTAAATTCCTGCCCCGGTTGCCAGCGCGCCCCGAGTTGGTCGTAGGCGGCGCGCTTCTCCGGGTCGTGGAGCACTTTGTAGGCTTCGCCAATTTCCTTAAAACGCGCTTCAGCTCCAGGCTCCTTGCTCACATCCGGGTGATACTTGCGTGCCAGCTTGCGGTACGCGCTTTTGATTTCGTCGGCCGTCGCTGTGCGCTCAACCCCGAGGATCTTGTAGTAGTCCTTGAATTCCATCATTCATGCTCCGGCTCAGCCACTATGTCCCGATCAGCAACGCTCGAGCTCTATAGCGGCCAGGGCACGACCATCCTAGAGCCGGCTCGCTCCGCTCGATTGCTCTCAGACGACGTACGCCTGGACCGTCGAAATCAGCACGATCTTCCCGTCTTTGAGATCCACATGAGCCTTATCGCCGTCTCGTAGCTCCCCCTTCACGAGGGCATACCCAATCGGTGTTTCGAGATCCTGCTGGATTAATCGCTTCAGTGGGCGCGCGCCATACACGGGATCATAGCCGCGTTGAGCGAGGTCAGCCTTCGCCTGAGCCGTGAGTTCAAGCGCAATCCTCCGCTCGGCTAAACGCTTTTCCAAGCGAGCCAATTGGATGTCCACAATCGCGATCAACTGCGCCATGGAGAGGGGATGGAAGACCACCGTCTCATCAACACGGTTCAAAAACTCCGGCCTGAAGTGCCGGCGGAGGTCCGTCATAGCCACCTTTTTCATCTCTTCGTACGGCGCCTGTCGCTGTTGGGCCTCCAGGATGTCCTGACTGCCAATATTCGAGGTCATGATCAGCACCGTATTTTTGAAGTCCACGGTGCGGCCGTGCGAGTCGGTGAGTCGGCCGTCATCCATCACCTGGAGCAACATATTGAACACGTCATGGTGCGCCTTCTCAATTTCATCGAACAGAATCACGGAAAACGGACGACGCCGGACCGCCTCAGTGAGTTGGCCGCCTTCCTCATACCCCACATAGCCGGGTGGAGCGCCGATGAGCCGAGCGACGGTGTGTTTCTCCATGTATTCCGACATATCAATGCGAATCAGATTCGCGTCATCATCGAAGAGTGTGGCAGCCAAGGCGCGGGCGAGCTCTGTTTTTCCCACGCCGGTTGGACCAAGGAACAGGAATGAGCCGATCGGCCTGGAGGGATCCTTAATTCCCGACCGAGCGCGTATCACCGCATCGGCAACCGCTCGAACCGCCTCCTCCTGACCGACTACACGCTTGTGCAAGAGGTCCTGCAGATGCAGCAGTTTCTCCATCTCCCCCAGCACCAGACGAGCGACGGGAATGCCCGTCCAGCGGCTGACGACCTCCGCGATGTCCTCTTCGTCCACTTCCTCTTTCAGCAACCGATGCCCGTTTTGCTTCTTCACCAGGTGCTGCTCCTCTGCGGTGAGTTGCCGCTCCAGCTTGGGCAACTCGCCATACCGCAACTCCGCGACCCGGTTCAGGTCGTACGCCCGCTCGGCTCGTTCCATTTCCTGTTTCATGCCTTCGATTTGTTGCCGAAGCTTATGCAGGCGACCGACAGACACTTTCTCTGTTTCCCAGTGGGTCTTCAGCACATCCCGATCGCGCACCTTCTCGGCCAACTCCTCTTCGAGAATCTCTAATCGTGCGCGGCTGGCGGGGTCGGTTTCCTTGCGGAGGGCTTCCCGCTCAATCTCCAACTGCAGGACCTTCCGCGAGATCTCATCCAACTCGGCCGGCAGACTGTCGATCTCCGTCCGGAGGCGAGCGGCCGCCTCATCCATGAGGTCAATGGCCTTGTCCGGCAAGAAGCGGTCCGCGATGTATCGGTGCGAGAGTTTGGTGGCCGCGATTAGTGCGGCATCCTTGATACGCACACCGTGGTGGATTTCGTATCGTTCTTTGAGTCCTCGTAGGATCGAGATCGTGTCCTCCACCGTCGGTTCACCGATGAGGACCGGCTGAAACCGGCGTTCGAGCGCCGCATCCTTTTCAATATGCTTGCGGTACTCATCGAGTGTGGTCGCCCCGATCATGTGCAGTTCGCCACGGGCCAGCATGGGTTTGAGAATGTTGGCCGCATCCATCGCGCCTTCAGCCGCACCCGCCCCAACGACGGTGTGCAACTCATCGATGAACAAGAGAATCTGCCCATGGCCCGACTGGACCTCCTTGAGGACCGCCTTGAGGCGCTCCTCGAATTCCCCACGATACTTGGCTCCAGCGATCAAGGCTCCCATGTCCAGCACGATGAGGCGTTTGTGCTTCAGACCTTCGGGCACATCTCCTTTGACAATTCGCTGGGCTAATCCCTCCACGATCGCCGTCTTCCCCACCCCGGGCTCACCAATGAGCACCGGATTATTTTTCGTCCGTCGGGACAGGATCTGAATCACCCGCCTGATTTCTTCGTCCCGTCCCACGACCGGGTCCAGCTTGCCTTGCCCGGCTAATCTGGTGAGATCACGACCATACTTTTCAAGCGCTTGATAGGTGCTTTCAGGGTCCTGACTGGTCACCCGTTGGTTTCCCCGTATTTGTTGCAGCGCGGACAACAGCCGATCGCGGGTTAATCCGAGCTGTCTAAAAATGCCCCCTTCTCCCACCATCGCGAGAAGGACATGCTCAACGCTCACGTATTCATCGTGCAGTCCTCGCATCTCCTGTTCGGCCTGAGTCAGCACGTGCGATAAGCGCTGCGTCACATAGATCTGTCCGGGCGCTGATCCCGGTCCCTGCACCTGTGGAATCTTGTCTAAGGCCGCCTCGGCGGCCTTCAGTACTGCGGCCGGAGAGACACCCGCCTGTTCAAACAGCGGACCAGTCAGACCTGTTTCTTGTTCCATCAGCGCGAGCAGCAGGTGCTCGCTGTCAATGCCTTGATGACTTCGGCGCATCGCGTGGGCTGAGGCAGCCTGCAGTGCCTCCTGGAGCTTCAGCGTCATGCGGTTCATGTCCATACGTCCCTCCTAACGTCGCCACGTTGGTCACTTGCTCGTAGACTTTCTCGTCCATGTCGTGAATCAAGTCTTCTGTGGCATAGATCACACCGGGCACCAGCATCTTGCCGCGAGGAGCAATGTGCCATTCGTCCAGCCCACGCCGTTTCAACAGATTGAGATCCATAAGTGCCTCATGTCGTATTGCGACCTACACGTCCACCACGCACTGCGCCACCCAACGCCCCTGCCCATCTTGCTTCACCGACAGCTCGGTGTAGGTCGCGCCTTTCACTTCGACGGCCGGTTGATGTCGCGCTACCTCGATCGGCTCTCCCCAGGCCGTTGCGTGGAGCGAACGGTCGTTAAAGCACACGGCAAAGCGACTAAACAGCATCTTCCGCGTGGCCATTTCATAGACCAGCGCGTTCAGCCAATCGGCCAGCAGCAGCTCCTCGTCAGGAGCCTCACAGACGATCGGCACGGCTTGCAGGGGAGCAACAGAGGCCAGGTCTGTGATCACGGCGGTCAGAGCCAGCCCTGCGTGTTCAAACGCTGCTTCCTTCGTCATGCCGATTCCTCGCACACCGATATCAGCCTCGTGCGGGAAATGTTCCCAGCTTCCTTGCATACTCTCGACACGAGGGGGCTGTGTCATGGATGGTCCTCGTATAGAGCCGAGCAATCTCGATGCCATTATGACGACACTCCTGTGGGCCTGGGATGGGGCGGTATTGAGATCGTCCGGTGAGTGAGACTGCGACCTTTCGCTACAGCTCTTCGCAGGCAAAGTGTAGCGATTTTCC
>JAOUGT010000140.1 GCA_029865485.1 Nitrospira sp. | reverse complement strand
AGCCTTCGAGAGCCACTTGTTTTCAGGGACATCCTTGAGGCATTCTGACTCTCCGCTTTAGAGGTGCCTAGACAGATGACCTCCACGAAACTCAAACTATTCGAGCTGCTCCAAACGGATGAGACAGCGGGTACCATACATTTCGAGCATCGCCGCATGCTCCTCATGGACGCGGATGCGATGGGATTACTGCGCAAGGAACTGATCGAAACGTTGGGGATCGATCGTGCAAGGCGAATCCTCACCCGCTTCGGCTATGCCTGCGGGTATCGCGACGCGTTGACCACCAAAGATTGGCAGGCCGACGACAAGCTTGCCCAATGGTGGTCGATTGGGCCCAAGCTGCACATGCTGGAGGGTATGGTGGGCGTCCGTATCCTGCACTCACGAATTGATAAGTCCAACGGAATATTTGAAGTTGACGTGGAGTGGGTCAACTCTTACGAAGCGGAGCAACATCGAACTCATCTCGGCGTGGCCGAATCGCCCGTCTGTTGGACGCTGCTTGGGTATGCCAACGGGCACTCCTCGGCAGTTTTTGGTCGAGAAGTGTCCTACTCCGAGAAGGAATGCGTCGGAAAGGGCGATGCGCGCTGCTTGATCATCGCACGAGCGGCTATTGAGTCAGATGAGCAGATGCGCACGATCAAGACTGATGACGAAGAGGAGAATCTCCAAGCCCAGCTCAGCCGGGTGCTCGACGCGCTCGACCGGCGTGAAAAAGATTTGAAACATCAGGAAGCTAAAGTAAGCGTCTTAGAGTCGCAGCTCATGGCGTTGTGCGAGGCCGTTAAAGAACCCGGCGTCACTGAAGAGATTATCGGAACGAGTGCCGCGTTTAGAAAAGTAATGAAAGAAGTCGAGCGCGTCGCCGCATCAGATGCCACCGTGCTGATTTGCGGTCAAACCGGAACCGGGAAAGACATGATCGCTCGCAGGCTCCATGCCCAGAGCGGCCGCAAGGAACGCCAATTCATCACCGTCGATTGTGGGGCATTGCCCGCAAGTCTGGTTGAGAGTGAGCTGTTCGGACATGAGAAGGGCGCCTTTACCGGGGCGATTAAGCAAAAGCTTGGGCGATTCGAGATTGCGAACGGCGGTACGATCTTTCTCGATGAAGTCGGTGAACTTCCGATTGAGACACAGGTGAAGTTTCTACGAGTATTGCAACGGGGTGAGTTCGAGCGAGTGGGTGGGACGCAGACCATCAAAGTGGATACCAGGGTCCTCTCGGCAACCAATCAACCGCTTGACAAGCTGATGGCTGAAGGAAAATTCCGCCAAGATCTCTTTTATCGGTTGAACACCTTTACCATTCACGTACCGCCGTTGCGCGAGCGGCCGGAGGATATTATTCTGCTCACCCAGTACTTCGTGGAACGATATAGTTCCCGGTTCAAGAAGGAGATTGCCTCGGTCGATCAACGATCGCTTGAACGCCTCCGCCAATACCACTGGCCAGGCAATGTGAGGGAATTGGAGCATATCGTCGAGCGCGCGGTTCTGTTGGCCGAAGGAGAGGTCCTGACCGTCGATGTTCCATTCGCCAGTAGTCCGCATCAACTGGAACCGATCACTGAACAGTCGAAATCACGACCATTGACGACACTCTCTAAGATGGAGCAAGCGTACATCGAAGAAGTCCTTCGGTATACCAAGGGTCTCATTGCAGGTAAAGGCGGTGCGGCTGACATTCTTGGCCTACCGGCCTCCACGCTCCGCCATCGCATGAAAAAATTGGGTCTCAAGTAACGCGCAACCTTCCTGTGCTCTGTTCTCCTCTTTGTCCAATGCCATGGGTGGACACCACATCCGGTGTGCGCCGCCGCATGTGGCGGCGGCCTGCGCAAGTTCTCCTCCTCAGATGACAACCTTGTCCATCTTCCTTCTTGATTTTCAGGTGCATAGCAGATGGAAGCACGCGTGGCGGCTCTCTGGCAACAGGCTTGCACAACTAGCAGCATGTTGACAAGGAAGCTGGCGCAACTTTCCAGCGTGCTCCGATGACATGCAAGGTGAATTCAATGGGACAGGACGTTGGCATGCGTTTCATACAGCATTACCCACTGTGCGAATCGTTAGCTACCCAAAAGTGCGTACGTCCCAATTCGACTCTATGCATGGCAGCTGAGCGTTACTCCTAGAGCAATGTGAACGATTAACAAAGTAGCACATTTAGGTGGAGGGACATCTCATGAAGACAGAACAGAGTCCTCGATTCCGGATCGATGTTCGCGCTAGCCATCAGCGGTTTCACACACAGATTAGCTGGCTCGATTCTCATCATAGCTTTAGCTTCTCCAACCACTACGATCCTCAGAACACCCATCATGGCCTGCTCCTGGTGAGCAATGACGACGTGGTCAAACCGAATATGGGGTTCCGCACCCATCCCCATCAGGACATGGAAATTGTGACCTGGGTGCTCGACGGCGAGTTGGAGCATAAGGACTCGGAAGGCAACGTCGGGATCATCTATCCGGGGCTCGCTCAACGGATGAGCGCCGGTACCGGAATTTGGCACTCGGAAATGAATCCTCAGCAAGACAAAGACGTACGCTTCATCCAGATGTGGGTCACTCCAGATACGAAACGCATCGCTCCGAGCTATCAGCAACTCGATATCAACACTGAACTTGCAAAGGGCGGACTCGTGCCCATTGTATCGGGGCGTGGGCACAGTGCCGCCATCACAATTAAGCAGAAAGACGCGAGGCTCTGGGGTGGGCGGCTTAGGCCGGGAGTATCCGTGCAAGTTCCTGATGCCCCCTTTGTTCATCTGTTCATCGCGAAGGGGAGTGCGGACTTGGAAGAGGCTGGTGTGCTTCAAAGCGGCGACGCGGTTCGCCTCACGGCTGCTGGCGCACGCCGATTGACTGCTGATGCACAGGCAGGGGCTGAAGTACTCATTTGGGAGACGAATCAGGATCTTCCATCATAAGGAAAGGTGCCATGGTCATCAGCGTCGAGGTCAATCCTGTTTTACCAGTTGGGGCGGCACTCCAGGTGCCGGTGCTGAACCCGAGCCTCGTGCGTGACTGTTTGCCGCAGCTTACGTGTTCAAAAGGATCGGAACTCGCTGGGGCCGCTCGATCAGCGGATATCACTCACAGTGGCGGTCTTCGTGCTCGGTCCCCGTAACTGCAAGCAGTGGCGAAGAGGGCTTGCATCTCTCGGCGAACAAGGTTTCTGGCGAAAAACGAGAAACACGAGACGCGTGGAGTTTCTCTTCACAGTCACGAGGGCAACTCACAATCACATCATGCAAGGAGGGATTTCCATGAACCGTGTCATCATCGCCCTTTCACTTTTGCTCTTGCTTGGGCTCAGTACAATCGCGTCGGCTGAGCCGACCGTGAATGGAGCGAGTTCCAAGCTCCTCACTTCGCAAAACTCAGCGCTGATTCTCATCGACCATCAGCCGCAGATGGCCTTTGCAACGCACTCCATTGACACATTGTCTCTCATCAACAATGTGACGGGGCTGGCCAAGGCTGCAAAAATTTTCAAGGTCCCGACGATTTTGACGACGGTGGCATCAAAGACCTTTAGCGGTCCGCTGTTTCCTGCTGTGCAGGCGGTGTTCCCGGATCAGAAACCGATTGACCGGACCACCATGAATTCCTGGGAGGACAAGAATTTTCTCGACGCAGTCAAGAAGACCGGTCGCAAGAAATTGGTGATCGCGGCCTTGTGGACAGAAGTCTGTTTAATGGGCCCGACGTTGGGCGCGATCGACGATGGGTACGAAGTCTACATCGTCACGGATGCGTCCGGTGGAGTGAGTACCGAAGCGCATGAAATGGCCATCCGACGAATGATCCAGGCTGGGGCAATGCCTGTAACCTGGCTCCAAGTCTTATTGGAATACCAGCGGGATTGGGCGCGGCAAGATACGTATGCAGCGGTGACCAACCTAGCCAAGGAACATGCCGGTGCCTACGGACTTGGAATTGATTATGCCAAGACCATGTTCGGTGGAAGTGAAGGTCACAAATAACACATGTGGTGCCACTGTAGGGCCTGTCTTCTGTACAAGGGGCAGGCCCTACGATGGTCTTGCGCAAAGTGCTTGGCAGAGGATTTTGAGTAAGGAGGAGCTGTCATGTCGTCGACCAACATCTCACGACGAGCGCTACTGAAGCTGGCGGCGGGAACCGGGCTGTTATATTCATTGGAGGGTTGCGGCCTGTTGGGACGTGAGAGGCCGGGCAATCGAATCGAGGCCGATCGTCTGCTCATCAATGGTCGAATCGCGACACAGGACGAGCGTCGTTCCTTTGCTGAAGCCTTAGCCATACGGGGCGACCGAATTGTTGCGACTGGTTCGACCGACGACCTGCTGAAGTATCGAGGGGCTAGAACGACTATCATCGATCTCGGTGGTCGCACCGTCATCCCCGGCTTGAACGACTCCCACCTGCATGTGATCCGTGGCGGATTGAACTATAACCTGGAACTCCGGTGGGACGGCGTCCCTTCACTCGCCGACGCCATGCGAATGTTGAAGGAGCAGGCACGACGCACGCCGCCTCCGCAGTGGGTCCGCGTGGTTGGAGGATGGTCGGAGTTCCAGTTCGCTGAGCGACGCATGCCGACACTCGACGAGTTAAATGAGGCGGCACCTGACACTCCTGTCTTTGTACTGCATCTCTATGACCGGGCCCTGCTCAATCGAGCCGCAGTACAGGCGATCGGGTACACCAAGGACACCCCAGAACCTCCCGGCGGAATTATTGAACGGGATAAGGCGGGAAATCCTACCGGTCTGCTGATCGCCAAACCGAACGCAGTCATTCTCTATGCGACATTAGCCAAAGGGCCGAAGCTGGCGTATGAGGATCAGATCAACTCGTCTCGGCACTTCATGCGGGAACTCAATCGTTTGGGCGTGACAAGTGTGATCGATGCCGGAGGAGGGTACCAGAATTATCCAGATGACTATGCCGTCGTCAGCGAGCTTGCTCGTCGAAACGAATTGACGGTGCGGATTGCCTACAATCTTTTTACCCAGCGGCCGAAACAGGAGCGCGACGACTTCGCCAAGTGGGTGCGTATGACGAAGCCAGGGACAGGGAACGACTATTACCGCATGAACGGGGCGGGAGAAATGTTGGTGTTCTCCGCGGCTGACTTCGAAGATTTCCTCGAACCAAGACCCGATCTTGTTCCGGTGATGGAGCAGGAACTCAAAGACGTTGTGACCTTGCTGGTACACAACCGTTGGCCGTTTAGACTGCATGCGACCTACAACGAATCGATTACGCGGTTTCTTAATGTTTTTGAATCCGTGAATCGCGAAGTGCCGTTCGGTGGATTGCGTTGGTTCTTCGATCATGCCGAGACCATTACCCCGCAGAACATCGAGCGGGTCAAGGCGCTGGGAGGCGGGGTAGCGATTCAACACCGGATGGCCTATCAGGGCGAGTATTTCATTGAGCGGTACGGAAAGGACATTGCCGCGCACAGCCCGCCGGTCAAACGGTTGCTCGAGATGGGTGTGCCGGTAGGTGCGGGCACTGATGGAACCAGAGTGGCCAGCTACAACCCGTTTGCGTCGCTCTATTGGCTGGTCACAGGGAAGACCGTCGGCGGGACCCAGCTCTATCCCGAGTCAAACCGGCTGTCACGGATGGAGGCGCTGCGACTCTACACAGTGGGAAGTACCTGGTTCTCCAATGAGGATAACGCAAAGGGGTCACTTGTGCCCGGGCAGTTGGCCGATCTCGCTGTGCTCTCCGCCGATTATTTTTCCATTCCGGAGGAACAGATCAAGCGGTTGGAGTCGGTGTTGACGATCGTCGGAGGGAATGTCGTCTACGGCACCGGGGAATTTACACGACACGCGCCACCTCCGCTCCCCGTCAGCCCTGATTGGTCTCCGGTTTCGGCATACGGAGGGTATGGGGCCCCCTTGCATCGAGAGACGTTTCGACAGGTGCAAGCACCAACGCTGATAACTACTGAAAATACTGGGCAATCATTGGTAGTTCCCTTACGCTGCGACTGCTTTGCGTTCTGACAGCAGGAGTCCATGGGGATGAAAGTCTGGATGCGTTGCGACAAGTCGTCTCTCATCATTGCCTCAGTCGTTATGAGTACGGTGGGATCGGAAGCCCTTGCTCATCGCCTTTCAGACTCGTCTGGACCGCCCGCTCCTGCGTCGGCTTTCTCGCTGCCGGCGCCCCATAAGACACGACATGCTGAGGAGGATTTCAGTTATTTGAAAGATCCATCGAAGCGAACCGATCCATTCGATCCGATAAAGTACATTCCACTGGCGGGAAGAGAGGATTGGTTCCTGACCTTTGGTGGAGAAGCGAGACTGCGATATGAGTATTTCAATAATCGCGGTTTCGGCGACGCGGCTCAAGATCGCAATGGCTATCTGCTGCAACGCTATATGTTTTTTGGCGATATCCACGTCGGCAGCCACGTTCGGGTGTTCTCTGAGTTCAAGAGCGCGTGGATCAATTTTGCGCAAAGCTCGCCTCGGGTAACAGACGAAAACCGCCTCGAGCTGCATCAGGCGTTCGTGGATCTCACCGTTGATCCGACTCCAAAAATGACTCTCACTATCAGACCGGGCCGGCAGGAAATGGCGTACGGCGCCACCCGTCTGGTTGCGATTCGGGAGGCACCGAACGACCGACTCGTATTTGATGGTGTCCGATTCACTGGAGAAGGCGAGGGCTGGCGAATCGATGGATTCGTGACTCGCCCCGTTCGCACGAGGCCGGGCGTGTTTGACGATGTCACCGATGCCAAGACACATTTCTGGGGACTCCATGCCGTGAAAGCTTTGAGCGCTGCCAGTAAAGGCGGGATCAATGCCTACTACTTCGGGTTAAATCAGGAGGGAGTTGATCGCAATCAACTTGCAGGGCGGGAACAGCGGCATACGGTCGGAGCCCGGCTCTTCGATCGCGTCGGCTCCTGGGACTACGACATTGAGGGCACGTTCCAGTGGGGCTCATTCGGCACCGGCGACATTCAGGCCTGGCGGATCGCGTTCGATGGCGGCTATCACATGACATCTCTGCCGTTCCACCCCAGGCCACATTTCCAGATCGACGTCATGAGTGGTGATCGACGCCAGGGGGATCAGAACATCGAATCATTCAATCCGCTGTACCCAAAAGCCCACTACTTTGGATTGATCGGATTACTCGGCCCGGTGAACTTGATCAACATGCATCCCTCCATCGACTTCCAACTGACCGAAAAGCTTCGCGCAACGACCAAGGTCGACTTCTTCTGGCGGCAGAGCATCAACGATGGCGTGTACAACGCGGCAGGAGAACAGTTTCTCAGCCCAGGCGCGAGCAAGGCGACCTACGTTGGGACCGAAGTACAAGCGGAAATTGCGTGGGAACTAAGTCGTCACATGCTACTGATCGCCAACTATACCCACTTCTTCGCGGGGAAGTTCGTGCGGGACTCGGGATCCGGCAAGGATATTGATTACACCACGACGTGGGTCACGTATCGGTTCTGACGGCCAAGGTGAGAATTGCGGAACTATGAGCGGCAAGCAGAGGAACATCGAATCATCGAGTTGGCGAACGGACGACAGCGAATGCACATCGTTCCGGTCTTTAATTGATCAGGCTTATAACAAAAGGAGACGGTATGAATTGAGTTGCCACAGCGATGTGGACTGGGGACAGTGCTCTTCAGGGTAGATAGGTTGCAGGGCGTATGTTGTGTTGAGGCCCCGTCGAGACTGCACACGGCGGGTGATCTCGTAAAGGAGACTACTCGCCCTGTCTACCGAATGGCCGCCGTGAGGCCCGCACGTGTCCCGTGCGGTGATCTCGAATAGGAGTTTGGAGCCATCCGCCTGACGCATCTGCCCCGGATTCATCCACTCATACCGAAAGGACTCGACGATGAAACGCTATCTCGGGATCGACCTCCACACCAATAGCTTCACCTGCTGTTATTTGCACACAGACGGACACGAGACGATCCGCACCTGGCCGTTGCAGGGCGGCGGGTTGGAGCAGTTTATCCAAGGCGTGCACGCGGGGGATGAGGTCGCCCTCGAGGCGACCGGCAACGCCGCATATTTTTGCAAGACGGTGGAACCGTTTGTCGCACGCGTCGTGGTGATCGCGCCGTGGCAGTTCGAGGTGATCCGCCGGTCGGTGAAAAAGACCGACAAGCATGATGCGCGGGCCATCGCCCTGTTCTTGTCCAAGGACATGCTGCCCGAAGCCCGTATCAAGAGCGAAGCACACGTGCAGTTGGCGTCACTCATCACGACACGGGACCAGCTGGTGAAGCTGCGCGTGTCCTTGCTGGGCAAGGTGCACGGCATGTTTGTCCGCCACGGGTTGAAGATCAAGCGCGAGGTGCTGACCAGCCAGGCCGGGTTTACACGGGAAGTCGCCGGGCACGCCTGGAACCCGCTGGAAGGCGTGGAACTGGCGGTGATTGACGACCAGATGCAGAGCTTGCACCGGAACATCAAACGGCTGGAAAAAGAGATCGCGGCCTTTGCCAAAACGTTGCCGGGCTATGACAACCTGATCTCCATCAAGGGAATCGGTCCGCTCTCGGTCGCCGTGATGCTGACGCATATTGGTGCGATCGAAGATTTTAAAAACACCGGCAAGCTGGCCGCCTACTTCGGCATCGTCCCGCGTGTCAGCCAGTCAAACGAAACAAGCAACAGTGGGCACATCACCAAGCGGGGCAACAAACTGGCCCGCACCACGCTCGTGCAATGCACCCTGATCGCAATCCGGTACAGCCCGTACCTGCGTGGGTTCTACGAGAGCCTCAAAACACGGCGGGGAACGGGCAAGGCGATCATCGCCACCGCCAGAAAACTGCTCAACACCATCTTCCACACCCTCAAAAATAACTGGGTGTTCGAAGATTTCCCCAATTTCAAACTTTTAGCTTGCAACCAATCATAGGAGAACCAGCATGCCTTATGTCTTGATGCAGGTAACACGTGACGGAGTCACGCGCGAGCAGAAAGCGGCCTTGATCAAGGGAGTCACGGACCTCCTGGGTCAGGTGTTGAACAAAAATCCCGCGCAGACGTTCGTCGTCATTG
>JAOUGT010000139.1 GCA_029865485.1 Nitrospira sp. | reverse complement strand
TTAACACCGAAAGGGCGTGGGAACTCAACGTTAACGGGGCCAGACCGGGCGGGCAACTGAGACATTTTTGCGTCGCACTGTAGCAGACGTCGATTCCCCATTGATCGACTTCGACAGGCATGCCCCCCAGCGAGGTGACCGCATCGACGATCAACAGTGCATTGTATTGACGACACAAGGCACCGATCGGTACAATCGGTTGCCACGCTCCTGTTGAGGTTTCAGCATGGACGAGGACGACCGCCTTCACTGGCCCGGATTGGCGGAGCATTGCCGCAATTGAGTCCGGTTCAATCACTTGCCCCCAGGGCATTTCCACACGAAGGGCCTTCCCTCCACAGCGCTCAATGATTGTGGCCAGTCGAGTCCCAAAGACACCATTGATACCCACGATGACACGGTCTCCTGGTTCCACGACATTGACGATCGCGGCTTCCATACCGGCCGATCCAGTTCCCGAGACGGCGATGGTGAAGGGATTTGTCGTTGCAAACACCAGTCGGAGAAGGGTCTGAATGTCATTCATGACGCCTAAGAACATAGGGTCGAGATGTCCGATCAGAGAAGTCGACATTGCTCGCAGCACGCGAGGATGTACGGTGCTGGGACCAGGCCCCAACAACAGTCTCTGTGGGGCAAGAAAGTCCTTCATGACGAAAGCCTCCTGAAAAGTCGCACGGTTAGTATAGCCAACCCGAAAAGACATAGCTACGCGAGAAATCTTTATCGACACTGCTCCTAGTTAGTTAGAGGGGATTTGGGGTGTGATGAGGCCGTGCTATAGTCGGCCACCATGAATGAACAGGCACTATCCATTGGACAGTTACCAGGGATCCCGGAGGCTGGTGGGTTAACGGTTTCACAGGCATCTCTACTCCCCTACAGCAGCCGATGGTCCCGTTTCGTGAGTGCCATCTGTGCCGGTATCCTGCTTGCCTCCCTTGCGGGGATTCTCTGGCTGTCTCTGACTGTTCCAAAACTTCAGCGTTTTGAGGAGCCGGACCGTGCACTTGATTTGATGGTCAGCCGGATGATGGAAGCACAGGACGGTTTGCGCCGGGCACCGGGCTGGCAGCAATGGATGGCGGAATGGACGATGGACAATCAGGCTGATGCCTCTCGCCAAGCCATCAGGTGGTATCGGGAATTGATTGCGATCACCAATGACCCATTGGCGAAGCTCCGATTAGCGATTCTCCTCGGTGAATCCAATCATGAAGCCGAAGCGCTGGCTGAAGCTCAGGGATGGCACGATCGCGGAACCTCTGCCGAGCGTTTTCGGCAGATGATTCAGGCGGCGTACGGCACGGCGTCGCTCTCACTGGCACAAGAGACGGACCTACAGGCCATGCTGGCGGAGACCTTGCCGAACGGTTGGTTCTACGACCATCTCGCTGCGCGGCTGGCGAATCGAGCTGGCGACCATGTGCTCCTAACGACGGTCGAGATGCAGAGTCAGATGAAAGAAGAGCAGGTTCAGCAGTGGATTCGTCCGTTGATGATCGTTGAGCTGGGCTGTCTTGCCCTTGGCTCAGTGATGTTGTTGGGGATTGTTCGGTTCAAAGGCCAGCGGTCGAATGTACTCCAGCTCCATTCGCCGGGCGTGCCTCCGCCCTGGGCTGGCTGGACGGCCGCTGCGGTGATTCTCCGTGGAGGCGCCTTGGGAGCCCTCCTGACCATTGCATTCTTGTCCATACCGCTACTCAACCAGGGATCGTGGCGCGCATTGGCTATTCCCCTAGCAAATCTTCCCCTGTTGGCGATCGCCTATGTTCATTTGCTCAAGCCCGCTGGTCTCGATTTCTGGGAGGGGTTTGGTCTCCGGATCAATCGTCGCGATCTCGGGCGGTTGGTTTGCATCATCTTTGGCGTGATCGCCGCGGCACTCTGGGGTGAATGGGTCATGGGACAGGCCGCTGAGGTTTTCAAGCTCGAAAATCACTGGACGGAATGGTTTGATCAGGACTTGGTATGGGCGACACCGACTATGCTGGTCACCAGCTTAATTGAATACGTAATCCTGGCTCCAATTTTTGAGGAGCTCGCCTTTCGCGGACTGCTCTTCGCGATGTTGCGCAGACGGTTCGCCTTTCTTCCTGCCGCATTGCTCAGCGCGACGATCTTTGCCTTGGCCCATGGCTACAGTCTGCTGGGGTTTATCAGTGTCTTGTGGAGCGGCTTTCTCTGGGCCTGGATCTATGATCGAACGGGGAGTCTCATCCCCGGCATGGTGGCCCATGCCCTGAACAATTTACTGGTCTGTCTTACCGTGATGGCTCTGCTGCGTTGAGAGAAGCCTCCTGAATGTGTGTCAGAGCTTGGTAGAGATCCTCGTGGTGTAGACTCACCCCATCCCTTTTCAGCAGTGCGAGCATTCGCTGGTTCGCGATCCGTTTCCCGATCGGCTGTGGTTCAGGAGAAACGGAAGCGTTCACCGCCCATCGTCGTTCCACGGTCTGGCAGATCTCGTCCCAGGTCCTAGGTGTTCCATCGCTGACGTTGTAGATCGTACCCTCTTCACCCTGTCTGATGGCTGCCAGGCAGGTTGTCGCGAGATCCTCGACATGAATCAGATTGACGAATTTTCGCGAGCGGGAAACCCGTCCTGTTCGGATCCAATCAATAGGATTGCGTTGTGGTCCATAGATCCCTGCAACTCTCAAGATGATGGCTCCATATGATGTTCTGAGCAGTTCTTCACCTTGTACACGAAGTTGTGTGCCATCGATCGTGGATGTTTCATCAACCCAGGGTGGTGGGTATTCGGTTGACGGGCGGTCTCCGTAGGCGGAGGTACTGCCAAGTACCACCAGCCGGCTGGTTTGTAACAACGCAGTCTCAGCGAACTGTTGAACCAACTCGATCGGTACCGCGGGAAAGCACCAGAGGAGATCGGTGTTGGGAGGAATCAGCTGCCAGGTTTCAGGCTGTGCGAGGTCGAACTTGATCCGCTGGTCCGTCCGTACGCCTGCGAGGTGTCGATCTGGGGCGCGACTGGTGGCAAAGACCTGCGCATACTGTTGCTCGGCGAGCGGCAAGAGAAACTTAGCGGTATAGCCTGATCCAAGAATAGTGAGCGAGTGGTGCAAGATGGGACATCCTTCCTGTTGGTCGGCAGGCAGTGTGCCAGTGAGCCGTCATCGGAGTCCAACAAAAAAAGTCATTTTGTTTGGTGTACGTAGTTTAGCGTGTTATATGAGGAGTCAGGACCGCATTAACCCCGCGAGCAAAAGGATCTCCTTATGACACACACACGATCGCTGTCATGGCTGCTACTCGTTGCCTTGCCATTCTTGCCTGGTTGTCCAACCGGTGGAGGGGGGGAAGGTGGGTTTGGAGGGACTGCTGCAGCTGTACTGTATACTGCCAATGATGGCTCAAATACCGTTTCAAGTTTTACCATCGGAGGTGGGGGGGTATTGAGTCCCACGAGTCCGGCAAGCACTGGAGCCAACAATCCGGAGTGGCTGACAGTTTCCTCCAATGGTCAGTTTCTCTACGTGTCGAACCTGGGGACTCATACCATATCAAGTTTCACGATCAACGGGACAAACGGTGTGCTTACAGCAGGTGGAACTCCCATTACGGTTCCAGGAACAAATCCATCCCCACGAGGGATCGTCATCACACCGAATCGGCAGTTTCTCTATGCGGCCAATAGTGCGACGAATACGGTTGCAGGATTCTCAGTCGGTACGGGAGGTGTGTTGACGTCGACGACTCAAGGCACAATTGCCACAGGTGGGACATTGGCGAGAGGGGTTGCCGTCTCACCCAATGGACAATTTCTCTATGTGGCGAACTCCGGAAGTGATACGATTTCAGGCTACGTCATCGGGGCAGGAGGTGCACTATCTGCGATTGGTGGTTCGCCGGTTTCAACAGGTACCGGATCAAGCCCGGAGGGGCTGACCGTTTCTCCAAACGGTGCATTTTTATTTGTGGCCTATAGGGGAATTGATCGTGTTGCGGCGTTTGCGATTGGCAGTGGTGGAACATTAGCCGCAGCGATCCCCCAAGCGAGTTTTGTCACGGGGATCGGTGGCGAGGGTCCACAGCGGGTAGCGATCACGCCAAATGGCGGGTACTTGTATGTCACCAATACGGCCACAAATGAAATCGCTGCATTTGCCATCGGGAGTGGCGGGCAGCTCACACTGATCGGTCCGAATACAAGTACCGGTGCAGGCACGGCTCCTATCGGTGTCACCATTGATCCAACCGGGCAGTTCTTGTACGTCGCAAATAGCGGTATGAATGAAGTTGGAGGTTTCCGGATTGCAGCGAACGGTACCTTAAGTGCGACCACGCCCGCAACATTCTCTGTCTCCCCCAATGTTCCCGTAGGAATTGCAACGCCGGGACGTCCGTGAACCAAGCCTTCATGTAGACGGGCGACCTGTGGCGCGATGAAGGTGCCGCAGGTGCCCTGTCTGGCAATCTCTCTTCCGAGGGCGCACCGCGACTCCCGTTCCATCTCACCTCCATGCTGCATTGGTCGCAGGGTTTTCCAATGTGTCCTTCGACCGTGCTGTTGTGAGGGCCTTCTGAGAGTGGTATAACCAAAACATGGCGTGCAGACGAATTCCTCATCCGTCACTGACGAAGCAATGGCATCCGGCCTGGTTTATCGCCTGTCTGTTGCTTGCCACTGGTTGTGGCGATGGTGGAAGCAGTGGTGGAGCTGGAGTCGGTGGACTACTTGGAGCAATTGGGGGAGGAGAGCAAACGGCAGGTTCGATTGTCTATGTCACCAATAGGGGGGCCAATAGTGTATCCGGATACACCGTGAATCCATCAACCGGCAGGCTCGCGCCATTAACCGGCTCTCCATTCTTGGATGTTCCGACTCCGTCGGCAATCGCCGTATCAGCGAATGGGTCGTTCGCCTATGTTGCCAACAGCCAGACAAACAATGTGACAGCCTTCCGGGTTGGCACCAATGGTGCCTTGTTGTTCGTGGAATCGACATCAGGGAACCCCAACCCGGTTTCGGCCGGGACGACTCCGCAGGCTCTCGCGATTTCAAAAGATTCCCAATTTTTGCATGTGGCGAATAGTGGATCGGATGATGTGACCGTCTTTAAGATTGGCTCAGCTGGGGCGCTGACGCTTGTTCCACAAACGGAAGGGCGTTCCAAGCCCGTCGGAGCCGGGGCGTCCTCACCGATCGGATTGGCAATTACTCCGAATGGACGGTTTCTCTATGTTGCCACTAGCAACTCCAACATGGTCACGGCGTTTCAGGTTGATTCGTCCGGGGTGCTCACCCTCGTACCGCTGGCAGGGGCGGGCACGAATCCTATTTCATCTGGTGGGACCGGGCTCACTGCGTTGGCCCTGTCTCCGAATGGACAGTTTCTCTATGTGACGAACGGGACGTCCCATACGGTGACGATATTTCGGGTTGAGCCGTCCGGACTGTTAACGTTGATTCCCCCGGCCACCTCCAATCCGATTTCCACAGGAGGAACGACCCCCAACGGTCTCGCAGTGGGAGCGGACGGGGCCCATCTGTATGTGGCCAATGGAAGCGGGACGATCTCGGTGTTTGCCATCGGGAGCACCGGTTTACTGACTCTCGTGCCGGCCTCGGGCACCGGACAAAATCCTGCACCCCCGCCCACCACAGGGCTTACTCCCGTGGCGCTCGCGCTCTCTCCGGATGGACAGTTTTTGTATGTAGCGAATCGTGTGAGCAGTGTGTCCGGAGGCACGGTCTCAGCTTATGCCATCCTCTCTGGAACAGGTACCCTGGTGCCTGTCACCCAGCTGCTCGGAAATCCCTTTCCTGCACAGAACAGTCCTTCCGCCATTGTCACGCTGGGACAAACCCTCTGAGCGGAGATCAGACAGTAGAAACGCCTGGATTCATCCAGTGAGACGATTTCTCGATCGGTCCTTGGTCCGGGCGACCTCATCGGACAAACGGTTTCGTAATAGGGACTGGAGTTGCTGGGCTGGGACTGGTTTACTGAAGAGATAGCCTTGATACGCGTCACAGCCTTGTAGTCGGAGAAAAGCGAGCTGATCTCTGGTTTCGACCCCTTCGGCGACGATGTGCAGCTTGAGCGCGCGTCCCATCCCGATAATCGCCCGCATGATCGGAGAATCCCCCTTCCCAAGTTTGAGATCCTTGATGAAGGCCTGGTCGATTTTGAGCGTATCAATCGGGAACTGCTGAAGATAGGCGAGGGAGGAATAGCCCGTTCCAAAATCGTCGATGGCGAGTCGGAAGCCGGATTCTTTGAGTTCCTGCAAGATCGTGGCTGTCGATGATGCGTCCATCATCAAGACACTTTCCGTCAACTCAAGTTCGATGTCCTGCGGGTTGCCTCCCTCGGCAAAGACCAGCCCCTTCATGTGGCTGGCGATATGCCGTTGTCTAAAATGCAGACCAGATAAGTTGATTGAGACCGAAAGTGGGGCGAGCCCGTTCTGGTGCCAGGTGCGTTGCTGTTGAGCCACGCTTCTGATGACCCATTCGCTCAGTGGAATGATGAGCGATTCTTCTTCAGCGACCGGGATGAATTCCATTGGAGAGATCAAGCCGCGGGTCGGATGTTGCCAGCGAATCAGCGCCTCAAATCCAATGACTTGCTCCGAGAGAATATCCACCTTCGGTTGATAGTGCAGGAGGAACTGGTTCCCTGCGAGTGCCGTTCGCAAGTCCTGCTCGAGACTGACCCGAGCGGTGATTGAGGCATTCATCGAATCGGAATAGAACTGATAGCTATTGGGACCTTTACGCGTGGCCGACTGCGCGGCTGTGCCGGCATTGCGCAGGATTTGGTCTGCTTCGGTACCATCGGTGCCGGGAATGGCGACCCCGATCGTGGCGGAGAGCGCCAGACTGTTCGATCCAATCTGAAATGGAGTGCGCAGCGCGTCCAGGCAACTCTGGGCGATCCGAGCGGAGTCCTCGGGAGCGGTCAGATCGGTGAGGAGCAGCGCCAGCTGACCATCGCTGAGGCGTGCCAGTAGGGAAGTGGCGATACCGAGGGATGGGACGAACGTTATGCCAACCGAGAGAGACTGCTGCAGGCGTTTGACTACCTCTCTGATAAGGTGATCTCCGCTTTGTGCGCCGTGCCTCTCGCAGATGCGGTGATATTGATCCAAACGAATCACCAATACGGCACTATGGCCGCTTGTGCCAGAGGTGACGACTTGACCAATGCGATGGAGAAAGAGGTTTCGGTTGGGAAGATGCGTCAGACTATCGTAGTTCGCCATGAAGTAGATCTTCGCCTCGGCGGCTCGCTCATCGGTGACATCTTGCACGGTTCCGACCAACCGACGAGCCTGCGTGCGGCTATCCGTTGTGACTTCCCCCAGAAGATGGACAATGCGTTCCACGCCATCTCGCGGAACGAGCCGGTGATCCATGTCCACTCCGCTGCCGTCGGCGGTCGTCCTGTGGAGGGCTTCGGCCACCATCTTTCGATCTCCGTCGTGTACGCAGGACAGATACGCGGATTGTGAAGGCTCGATGGAGCCTGGCAAGGATCCGAGAATCCGGCAGGCCGCTTCTGAGAGGTCCATCCGATCGGTGACCAGGTCCCATTCCCATCCACCGAGTCGAGCGATCCGCTGGGCTTGCGCCAATTGAGATTCGCGGGTGCGAAGGGCGCTCATCGTGTGGCTGGCACGCAACATGTACCGTACCCGCTGACTGAGCATGAGACCATGGCATGGTTTCACGATAAAGTCGGTTGCACCCATTTCATAGGCCTGTGCGATCGAGTCGACATCGTCCAACCCCGTCATGATGAGAATCGGCACGAACGATCCGTGCGGCAGCTGGCGGATTCGTTTACACACGGCAAATCCATCCATGCCGGGCATTTGCAAATCCAGGATGAGGATGTCGGGCATGGTGGACGAGACGAATTCGATGGCGGCTTCTCCGCTCATCGCCTCTTCGACATGCAGTTCGTCCTGTTCCAAGCTCATGCGCGAGAGCATGCGAAATGTGGCATCATCGTCGACGATCAACACCAGTGGCAGAGGATGCTGGGGCGAGGTGGTCATGCCGGCCTCCTCTCAAGCTCTGCCTGAAAAATTCGGCTGGCGTGCTCAAAGGCCTCAGTGAGTGGGGCCAACAATGATTCGGCTTCCGTGAGTTGCCCCTGGCGACTGAAGTCTTCAACCTGACGACACAGTTTGGACAGTGAAATTGCTCCAAGCATCGCACTTCTGGATCGGAGGCTGTGGGCTGCCTGGCCCACGACCTGAGCATCCAGACTGGCCATGCCCTGACGAAGTGTTGCCACCAAGTCGTGGGAGTCAGCCAAATACAGCGACAGGATTTTTGCCAACACATCTGGTTTCCCCGGTCGCTGGAGACTCGTAATCGACTTCCAGGCGTTTTGATCAACGATGAATGAGGTGTCTGATTCTGAAGTAGAAGGCGGGGCAGTGGGTCGGTGAGTCAGGAAGCCTGGTTGGGGTGAAGCCGGAGACTCCTGGTTCTCTGTCATCGGTTTGAGGGGGAGCCAAGAGTTCAAAACCGCAGACAGCTGGGCCATGGAGAACGGCTTTGAGAGGTAATCACTCATCCCGACAGCGAGGCAGCGTTCGCGATCGCCTGCCGTCGCGTGGGCCGTGAGGGCAATGATGGGGATCGGAGGTCGTGATTCATACCGTTCCCATTCACGAATGGTCCTGGTGGCCTCAAATCCGTCCATTTCCGGCATTTGACAATCCATTAAGATCACGTCATAGCGAGATTGTTTCGCATGATCTACCACCTCGTGACCGTTCTGAGCCATGGTCACGGTACATCCCATACTTTGGAGCATCAGCAGGGCGATCTCTTGGTTCACTGGGTTATCTTCTCCGAGAAGGATATGTCCGGATAAGGTTGGCGCCACTGCTGGAGAGTGTGTCGGCTGCATGGCAAGGGGCTGGTCATCGAGCGCGTTGATGAGCGTTTGGCGCAGCGCGTAGAACCGGAGTGGTTTGGTCACGTAATGCATGTGAACCGGCGGGATGTCTTGGTCAACCTCAGCCCGCTTGCTCAAGGGGACGAGTCGGAGAATTTTGACTGATTGCAGCATTGGGTCGGAGAGCAGT
>JAOUGT010000008.1 GCA_029865485.1 Nitrospira sp. | reverse complement strand
ACGATGCGGAGCATTTCTTCGACGGCTATAAGACCAACCCTGACTATGCTTTGAATACGATCAGGAAAGCGGTGGAAGCCGGCGCGGAGCGAGTGATTCTCTGTGATACCAACGGGGGCACGATGCCCTGGGAGATCCGTGAGATCTGCGGCGTGGTGCAACGCGAGTGTGGGGTGCCGCTCGGCATCCATGCTCATAACGATTGTGAAATGGCCGTGGCGAACTCGCTGGTCGCGATTGAGATGGGGATTCTCCAAGTGCAAGGGACGATCAATGGAATCGGGGAACGGTGTGGAAACGCCAACCTTTGTTCCATTATTCCGAATCTCGAGCTGAAAATGAAGCGTCAGGCCTTGACCAATACCCTGAGTCATCTCAAGGATGTGTCCGGATTTGTCACGGAGATCGCCAATTTGATGCCCAATAAGCATCAGCCCTATGTAGGGGATTCCGCGTTCGCCCACAAAGGCGGGGTGCACATTCATGCGGTGTTGAAGAACGCAGCCACCTATGAACATATCGATCCAGCTCGCGTCGGCAATCGACAGCGGATGTTGATTTCCGACTATGGAGGACGGAGTGGTCTGCTGGACAAAATCGAGGCCTATGGGATTAGGCTCTCAAAAGATCACGCGAAAGTTGATGAGTTGGTCCAAACATTAAAGGAACGAGAAAGCGAGGGCTATCAATTCGAAGGAGCTGAAGGGTCCTTCGAATTGTTGATGCGAAAGGCGATGGGGAGCCACAAGTCGTCATTTCGACTTCTCGGATTTCGGGTGATTGTTGAGAAGAAGCAAGAGGATGGTTCCCTGCTTTCTGAAGCAACGGTGATGGTCAAGGTTGGGGACGTGGTCGAACATACGGCAGCGATCGGGGCGGGACCGGTAAATGCGCTTGATCATGCGTTGCGCAAAGCCTTGGAAAAGTTCTATCCACAGCTTCGAGAGGTGAAATTGCTCGACTATAAGGTCCGGGTATTGGCAGCCAATCGGGGGACCGAATCGAAAGTGCGCGTGTTAATCGAGTCGGGAGATCACAAAGATAAGTGGGGAACGGTGGGGGTCTCTGAAAACATCATTGAAGCGACTTGGCAAGCCCTCGTCGATAGTATCGAATATAAACTCCTGTCCAAAAACTAGAGTATTTTCGTAAGCATTCACCAAATTTATTCTTGACAGGTGTCATAACCTCACGTAACTTAAGACAAACTTACCGCAATCAGTGGCTGGTGGTAGTGAGCTAAGCGGCGAGTGGTCGTCGTCATGTAGGGGGGATGGCATGAGAAAGGCGGATATCGCTGAGGAAATATTTAAGCAGGTTGGCATCTCGAAAAATGAAGCGGCTGATATCGTCGAGTTCGTGTTGAATCTCCTTAAGTCGGTCCTGCAGAAGGGAGAATCGGTTAAAATCGCAGGGTTCGGAAACTTTGTCGTGCGGAGCAAAGGTGCCCGAAAGGGACGCAATCCACGGACCGGAGAAGAGATTGGGATTACCCCCCGGCGAGTCGTTACATTTCGTCCAAGCCAGGTATTCAAGAAGTACGTCAATTCGTAAGGCGACTTCACTCACATTGTCGACTGCACCGTGAGGCCGGTCATGGGAACTGAGCCCAGGCTGGGCAGCAAGGTTTTCTATAAGATCGGCGAGGTGAGTCGGCTGACCAGGCTTCCCTCGTACGTGCTCCGTTTCTGGGAATCTCAATTCGCATTCTTAAAACCCAAGAAGAGTCGAGGTAATCAGCGGCTGTACGTGCAGCGAGATATTGAAACCGTCTTACAGATCAAGCGTATGCTCTATGAAGAGGGGCATACGCTCGAAGGAGTCAAGCGGTATTGGGTCCGTCGAGGGAGAGCTGCTACCCGTCGGTTGAGGCCAAGGGAACTCGCTAAAAAGCTGAGAGGGGATCTCCAAGTCATTCTGAAGATTATCGATTCGCATTCATCATAAATCAGAAGAGACGCCGCATTTCACCGAAGACAATCACGAGAGAATCTGCGACAATAACCGACTCGAAAGTGAAGAACACGTCGGGGCGTAGCGCAGCCCGGTAGCGCACTCGCTTGGGGTGCGAGTGGTCGTGGGTTCAAATCCCGCCGCCCCGACCAGTTTGCAGAGTCTTGAGGGGATGAGGGAAGAGACTGGATCTCCCAGTTCCGTCGAAGCTGCCTCGGGCAGCTTTTTTATTGCAATCCTCCCATGCGTATCCTAGTGACCAACGACGACGGCATCCAGTCTCCAGGGATCACAGCCTTGGCGCAGGCACTGGCTGCCATTGGCGAAGTCTGGGTCGTGGCTCCTGATCGGGAGCGAACGGCCGTAGCTCACGCAGTGACGTTACACAAGCCGTTGCGTGTTCACCAAGTGGCCCCGCGGACCTATACGGTCAATGGGACTCCCGTGGATTGTGTGAATCTGGCTCTGCTCAAGGTCATGCCGAAGCCACCAGCCATCGTCGTGTCCGGTATTAACAAAGGCGTCAACCTTGGGGACGATGTGATGTACTCGGGGACTGTCTCAGCTGCGATGGAAGGAACCATTCTTGGCGTGCCGTCACTTGCAGTCTCGCAGGAAGGGCAGGAGACATTTCGCTTCGATATCGGTGCGACCTACGCTGCTCGCGTTGCCACTCTTGTGGTGGCCCAGGGCCTCCCAGACGAGACCCTCTTGAACGTCAATATTCCCGATCGGGCTCACTCAAAGATTCGAGGAGTGCGGATCACCTGTCTGAGCCGACGACGCTTCCATAATCCGATCATTGAAAAACTGGATCCCCATGGCCGTCCGTACTACTGGATTGCGGGCCAACGTGTTTCGTGGAGCCGTAGCAAAGATGCGGATCACGAGGCACTTGAGGAGGGATACGTGTCTATCACGCCTATTCATCTCGATACCACCAACCATGCAGTCCTGGATCATTTCAGATCATGGGAGCCCCTCATTGCACGAAGTGCCAGAGAAGGGGTTGATTCGAAATCCATCCGCCGTCCGGCCAAGCAGGTGGGCAGATGATCGGAGGGTTGATTGAGGCGATCATTGGCGAGCTGAGTCGATTCATCATCGCCTGTATCTCAAGGTTTGGGTACGGCGGGATTCTCTTCACCATGGCAGTTGAAAGCGCCTGTATCCCTCTCCCGAGCGAAATTATCATGCCCTTCTCAGGGTACTTGGTCATGAGTGGGCAGTTTACCCTCCTCGGCGTGACGTTGGCGGGTGCCGTCGGCAATGTACTTGGCTCGATCGTCGCCTACTATGCGGGGGTGTGGGGAGGGAGGCCGTTTGCCGAACGCTTCGGTCCCTATTTCCTGGTGTCTCACCATGATCTGGATGTTGCCGATCGCTGGTTTGCCAAGTATGGAGAGGCGGCCGTTTTTTTCGGTCGAATGCTTCCCGTTGTGCGGACGTTCATTTCGCTCCCGGCCGGCATCGCGAAGATGAACTTCCCGCGATTCGTCATCTTCACATTCGTCGGGGCATTGCCATGGTGCTATCTCTTGGCCTACATCGGCCTGCGGATGGGTGAACAGTGGGAACATCTGCGAGATTACTTTCATCAATTTGACATCGTCATTGGCCTCGTTCTGGCTGCAGCCATTGGCTACTTTCTCTGGTCTCACTGGCCAAGACGACGAACAAGTCCTGGGGCCTAAACCTCATGCTTAAGCTGTTCAATACACTGACCGGTCGGCAAGAAGTGTTCGAACCATTGGAACCGAGCAAGGTTCGCATGTACGTGTGCGGTGTGACGGTCTATGACTATTGCCACATCGGTCATGCGCGCAGCGCCTTAGTCTTTGACGTGCTCCGACGCCACTTGGAATACAGTGGGTATGCGGTGACCTTCGTGAAGAATTTCACGGATGTCGACGACAAAATCATCAAGCGCGCCAACGAGCAAGGGATCTCCTGTGACACCGTCACGGAAAAGTATATCCAGGCTTATCACGAAGATATGGGTAAACTGGGGATCCGGCCTGCGACGGTGGAGCCGAAGGCGACAGAACACATTCACGACATTATCCGCCTGACGGAACGATTGGTGGCCAATGGACTGGCCTACGTTGTGGATGGAGATGTGTATTTTGAGGTGGCTCAGTATCCGGTCTACGGCAGACTGTCAAAACGACGATTGGAAGATCTGCAGGCCGGGGCACGGGTGGACGTGGATGAGCGGAAGCGTCAGCCCATGGACTTTGCCCTGTGGAAGGCGAGTAAGCCAGGTGAGCCCGCCTGGCAGAGTCCTTGGGGACTCGGTCGACCGGGGTGGCACATTGAGTGTTCCGCCATGTCCATGCAGCACCTCGGTGAAACCTTCGACATCCATGGCGGCGGGATGGATCTCATATTCCCGCACCATGAGAATGAAATTGCCCAATCATGTGGCGCAACGGGAAGAGAATTCGCACGTTACTGGGTCCACAACGGGTTTGTTCAGATCAACCAAGAGAAGATGTCGAAGTCGGTGGGGAACTTTTTCACGATTCGGGAGATCTTTGAGAAATCCGAATGGTCTGAGGAGGTAACCGGTGAGATTCTTCGATACTTTCTCCTTTCGACCCATTACCACGGACCGCTCGATTTTTCTGATCAAGCATTGAAAGAGGCAAAAAACGCGTTGAACGGGTTCTATGATCTCTTTGGGCGATTAGCTGAGCCAGGTGGAGTCGTGATGCCTGATCAGAGTCTGAGCCAAGCTGTGGATCGTTGCAGGGGCGCATTCAAAGCCGCAATGGATGATGATCTCAATACCCCTGTCGCAATTGCCGCGTTACAAGGTTTGCGAAGCGATGTGAATAAATTAACGAAAAATGGTTTATCGGACGAAGGCCGCAGGCAAGTTAGAGAGGAGTTTCGGTCACTTGGAAATAATCTAGGGCTGTTTCAGCTAGAACGGTGGGATTTTAACGTGCGAGTTGAACCAACGCCTGCTCATCTCACTCTTACAACCTTTCCTCCAACGGTAAAAATAGAAGAACGAATCACGGACCTACAAATAGAAAACAAGCTGGCCGAAAGAATTGACGCCAAGAAGCGCAAAGACTTCAAATGGGCCGACGCAATCAGGGAAGAGCTCAAGTCCCTGGGAATTACAATTGAGGACAAGCCCGATGGCACCAGCCGATGGAAACGCTAACGCTCAAGAGATTCTCTACGGCCTGCATGCCATCCGGGAGGCTCTGAAATCCGGAGGCCGACCACTCCAACGAATCCTCGTTCTCCGAACCGACAAACAGTTTACGGATCTTGTCCAACTGGCCCGCTCGCGCAAGGTCCCCGTTCATATTCAGCCCCTCGCTTCCCTGGACCGTTTGGTTCCCAATGGCAAGCACCAAGGCGTCGTTGCCTTTGCTGCAGCGAAAGCCTACCAGACTCAGGAGGAGATCCTGGATCGTGCGGCGTGCCGACAGGAGCCACCATTGCTCGTGATCCTGGATGGAGTCGAAGATCCGCACAACCTCGGCGCCGTTCTCCGGACAGCGGAGGGGGCGGGTGCGCATGGTGTCTTCATCCCGGAACGTAGAGCCGTAGGACTGACCTCCGTGGTGGCAAAGGCCTCGGCCGGTGCGATCGACCATATGCCGGTGGCACGTGTGACGAACCTCAGCAGACTGCTTGAATCCCTCAAAGCAGCGGGAGTGTGGATCTATGGCGTCACACCGTCAGCTCAGAAGGTCTTTACGGACATTGACTATCGAGGACCAGTCGGATTCGTACTCGGGGCCGAGGGGACTGGCATTCGACCAGGTGTGGTCCAACATTGCGACGAGTGTGTACGGATCCCCCTCCTGGGCAAAGTCCAGTCCCTGAATGTGTCGGCTTCTGCGGCAATCGTGTTATACGAGGTGGTACGACAACGGGAGCGGACCAACCACGCGGCAGCCGGTTCAACGAACCCGGAGTGCTCCCCCCTGGATCGCCGTCTTCAGTAGTTGAGCCGTATTCGACACGCGCATCTTCTTCATCATGTTGGCACGATGCGCTTCCACGGTCTTGACACTGATCTTCAACCGCTGACCGATTTCTTTATTCTTAAATCCGGCCCAAATCAACTCAAGAATTTCCTGCTCCCGTGATGTCAGCGATTCCGGTCGGCGGGGGCGTGGTGGAGGCTGAAGGTCAGCGAGAGATTTCCGAGGGCGGGCCTTTGCACTTGTCTTAGCCATGATGTTGACTTCTCCTTTGATCGTACGCAGTTTCAGGTATACTCGAAGGGAATCTTCTTCGGACGGTCGCGATTATGGGATGCTGGGCCGGAAAAGTAAAGAATGGTAATTCGGCCCTAGTGGGGTTGCTAGGTAGGGAAAGAACTCTGAGCAATTATGCATGACAGCCACGGCCTGGTGCCGCTGCTATTTAGTGGTTTGTTTGGAGCCGTGGTCGGAAGCTTTCTGAATGTCTGTATCTATCGATTGCCTAGGCGCGAATCAGTAGCCTGGCCAGGGTCTCATTGCCCGAGCTGCTCTCATCCCATTGCCTGGTATGACAATCTCCCTATCCTGAGTTATGTGATACTGGCCGGACATTGTCGATATTGCCGGGTGCGGATTCCGTTGCACTATCCGGCGGTGGAAATACTGAACGGTCTCGGCTATGTGGCCGTCGTGTTCTTTTTTGGGCTCACCTGGAGCACGGTGGTCTATTGGGGACTCTACTCCGCGCTCCTTGTGGTTGCCGGCACTGATCTCTCGCATAAAATCATCCCGAATGTGATTACGCTCCCAGGAATCGTGCTCGGCTTGATCAGTGCCGGCACGATTCTGCCCCTTGGCCTTGTCAATGGAATGATCGGGGCGCTCGTCGGCGGAGGAATTCTCTGGCTGCTGGCTTGGGCCAGTCCATACCTTTTCGGCAAAGAGGGGATGGGGGGGGGAGACATCAAGCTACTCGCTATGATCGGAGCCTTTCTAGGATGGAAACCGGCCGTCATGACGATTATGCTGGGATCGTTTCTAGGCTCGGTCGTCGGGGTGGCCCTCATCGCTTCCAGGGCGATCAGGCGGGAAGACTACATCCCCTTTGGACCGTTTCTTGTCTGTGGGGCCCTGGTTTCCCTCTTCTTTGGCCAGTCACTCCTCGAGTGGTATCAAGGGCTATTGGCTGGATAGTGGCTCTGGTAGCCGATTGCAGCCGGCTGAGCTGTATCTTTTCTGCTAAGAACTGTATCTCTTCGGTTACGTGGTTCTCATTCCCACCGCAATCCCGCAACTGATGTGATTCTTCTCTTCCTGACTCCCCCGAAGTGAAAGTTTCATTCATGACTTCAGTGGTTTAGGCGACTTCGCATCATAGAGTCCTAACAAAAGGCATTCCGATGCCGAGCTCATTTCTGAGCGGCACGAGTCTTGAGATATGGGTGCCCCAGTCGATCATCTCGAGAAAAGGAAAAGACGACATGAGGCAAGAAGGGACAACATTAACGGAACTCCTGGTCGTTGTCGGGCTCATTGCAATCGTGGCGGGTATGGCCATCCCCAGCTTCATGAACCTCAATTCCCGTACCCAGGTTCGTTGTGTTGCGGAAGAGATCGCGTCGGAACTCCGGCTCGCTAAACAGCTGGCCCTCACCAACCACGATCGGGTGCGTGTTCTCGTTGACCTGGACCAGCGTGCCCTTATCACGCAGCTTGTTCGAAGCGGCCTCACGCATCATGTCTATCGCTACAGTGACAAGAATCTCATCATCGAAGAGCCCAGTGCAGGTTCGGAGATCCTTTTTCACCCAAGCGGACGGTCTGCCACGGCCACGACGGTCCACATCCGCGGCCAAGAGGGCCAGAGCCAGAAACTGACCGTGAGTATCACAGGGCGGGTGTCCATTCTATGAAACCGATGCAGAACGACCAGGGCATGAGTTTGGTCGAAGTGATGGTATCGGCGGTGATTGCCGGGATCGCACTGATGGGGATGCTGGGCGCGGTGGAGATCTCCTCCAGATATGCTCAGCAGAGCGTGATGAGCAGTCGGGCGATGGAATTAGCTCAGGCAAGACTGGATATGAAACGTTCCGTTCAATGGCCCTTGCTGCTGGAAGACGACCTTGATCGAGACGGCATTGCCGAAACCCACATGACTGATGACGGAACAGGCCCCGATGTCACAGCAGGCGATGGCGTCTACACCGCTATGCATGAACGGGATGGAATAACGGTGGTCTGGGCGGTCGAAACCGATCTCCCTGGTCCGTTGAGTGCCACCGGCATGGTGAGGATTCGGGCGACGGCATCCTATGCGGGGAGGAACAACGAGAAGCGGGAGGTCCAAATGGCGACGATGCGGGCGAATCCCAGTTATGTGGGGCAACGATGAATACGGGTCATTCCATTCCAGATTCCATTCAGCCGCCACATGCCGGCGAGGTATTCCCTGGCCAATCCGGGTTCACGTTGATCGAATTGATGCTCAGTCTGGCCATCGGAGCAACGGTCGTTGCCGCCACGTTGAATATCTTCACGGTGACGAAAAGCCATGCAGAAAAACACTTCACAACCATAAGGCAGCAGCAAGACATGCGAGTGGGGCTGGAAGTGTTTGAGCAGGAAGTTCGACTCGCGACAGCGGAGTCGATCCAAACGGCCGATCCGGACCGGATTCTCTTTCAAGCGAATCTTAGCGCACTTCGGACGAACACAACCGGGGCCCTTCTTCCTGGGCAGTTTGTGATCATTGTGCAGGATGGGAGTGGATGGGGTGCGGGGAAGACGATCGTGATTTGCAGTGCGACGAACTGTGAGTCCCATCGGCTCGCTCGGACTGGCCAACGGAATCAATTGACATTGGTCGAGCCACTCGAATCATCGTTCTCGGCTGGAGCAGCGGTGGAAGTCCGTAATCGTGTTCTGTACTACGCCAAGCGTGACGAGAACGAAACCGTGCAGCTCATGCGCATGGTCGATGGCGGGGCCAGTGTTCTGATCGGGCGACTTCAAAACGTCCGGTTTTCGTATTGGGACGAGATGGGGAGAAGAACGGACACGATGCCCAACGTGAAGCGGGTCGGCTTAGAAATTCAATCCAATCAACCTCAGGGGACAATGCGGCGGGATGTCCCCCTTCAATCATAGGTAAGGAATACCATCATGACTCACAGGATTCTCACGGAAAATCAGAAGGGGTTTGCCCTTCTTGGGGTAATGATCATTGTGCTGTTGTTATCGCTCCTGACCGCAACGCTCCTCCATCTCTCTGGGCAGGAGGCCGTCAGTGCCAGTGCGGTAAAACAAGCGGCCGTCGCTCAGCAGCTTGCCGATGCGGCAGGGGAATTGGTCGTGGCCTGGTTTCATGACCCACAATCGGCTTCCGCAGACCCACGGCTTGGACGATTCCGAGAGAAGCGACACCATAATGCGCAAGGAGGGCCTTCTTTCTTTGACGTCAATGGCCGGTCCCAGTTCGTAGGGACGAGCGAATATCCCGATGTCACGCTTCGGGCTGAACATGCTGCGGACGACCGGCTCTTGAATGACCCAGAGGTCGGAGTCTTTCGTGCGATGCGTCATCTAGGGCATGTCGAAGAGATCAAGGTTTATGCGCCGTCGAATCCAGGTCTGCTGTGTACCGTCGATGCCACGATTGCCACAGGTGCATCGTCGCCGGTCAGGCAGTCCGTCTTGCTTCAGTTGGGTGCGTTAAATCTTGAGCCGCTGACGGCTGCGGTACAGGTGACAAGACATCTGGGGGAATTCCGGCAGGGGAATGAATCACTGGTTCGAGTGCATTGGGGAGAATTACGAGTGGGAGAAACTCTCGTGCTCAGTCATGAGGACGATATCCCGACCAAGAGCGCGATGGCAGTCGTAACGGGGCAGAGTTATGACGAGACGGCTCAGCGCGAAGATCGCTGGGTGGAAGCACTGATTGGGGGACCGGTCCTGGTCACGCAACCTGCTCCAGAAGAGGTAGCGGGCCTTCCCTCGAACATTCATGAAAGACAATCGCCGATTCCTGGCATACGGTTCGATCAATGGGAGTACGAAGGGTTGAAGCGCATGGCGAAGCGTTTCGGGCGATACTTTGCGATTGATCGAGAGGGGCTCTTATACCCTCAAGGTGTGGTAGCGCCGGGTCGAGGGCTTTCGCCAGATGAGGTGTTGAAGTCTCAAGTGCCGGGTGATCAGCAAGGGTTGATCTTCATCGACACGCTCGACCAATTGCCGCCACGCGTGGACAATCTCGGAGTCCTCCGATTGCAAGCTGCCTACCTCGAAGCCACGGTCGTGATGCAGGGGCATGTCCATCTCAATTCCCAAGGATCCGGGGCAACGGTCAACGTACTCAGCCCGCCCTGGACCGATCGTGACGGGACGGCGGGTCGGACGCCTGTTCAGCTCAGAGGGCTTCACCTGAACGGTGTGCTGTATGCCGCCGGCAATATTACGGTGGCAGGAAAACCCAAGGTGTACGGGGCCGTGGTCACTGGTGGGACGATTACAGGAACAGAATCACAAGGTGCCCTCGAAGTGTGGTACGACCATGATATCGGACAAGGGTGGTATCGTGGTCTGCCGGTTGTCTATCGCGCCTCAGGCACATGGGTGGCCAAATATTGAATTGGGAGAAGATATCCCTTGCATAAGGACGGAACCAAAAACACATTCTAGTTGTCGAGACACGAGGAAACGCTACAATGATTGCACAAGCCACTGGACCACAGCACAAACGAGAAGTACTTTCCGTCGCCACCCTGAAGAGACCACAGATGAACAAGGCGCCCCGCAAAAAGACCATGGAACGCAGTCTCCTGGATTGCATCGCCTATCGGGGCCTTGTGAACCCGGTCGACTTGGATGCGGCGGTCGAAGAATCCCTCTCCCGGGAAGTCGATCTAGAGGCGGTCCTCATCGACAAATATCGTGTTCCGAAACCAGCGCTTGGTTCAGCACTGAGTGAGTTCTATCAATGTCCCTACGTTCCGTATGACGAACGGACCCTCATTGATCCTGAACTCTTGAAAAACCTCAGCTTCGATTACCTGAGAAAGAACTCGTGGATTCCATTGAAACGTCAGGGTACCGTGCTCGATATCGTCACCAATGATCCTCACGATCTCGAAAAGGGCCTGGACATTCGACGCGCATTTCCAGGCACAACGATCCGCTTTTCGGTCGGGCTTCGGCGGGACATCGAACAATACCTGCTTGTTACAACAGGTCAAGTGAATGGTGGCTCGATCACCGACATCCTTGGAGAACTGGTCGACGAAGCCAGTATCGAGCGAAGTGCGGAAGCCGAGCGAAGGGAGATCGATGAAAATGATTCCGCCATCGTGCGACTGGCAAACCAGATCATCGCGGAAGCGTATCGTTTGGCGGCATCGGACGTCCATATCGAGCCCTATTCGGATCGCAAAGAAACCGCGGTGCGGTTCCGGGTCGATGGGAGCTGCTTTACCTATATGCGGATTCCAGCGGCGTATCGGCGAGCCATCGTCTCGCGGTTGAAGATTATGGCCAATTTGGACATTGCAGAGCGGCGGAAGCCCCAAGACGGCAAGATTCGGTTCAAGTTGGCGAAAGACCGTGAAATTGAACTGCGGGTGGCGACGCTGCCGACCGCAGGGAACAATGAAGATGTTGTGCTGCGCCTCTTGACTGCCAAGGAAACTATGCCGCTGGAAGCCATCGATTTTCCACCGGGGGTGTTACAGACCGTCAAGGGTCTCGCCGAACAGCCGCACGGCATTTTCCTGTGCGTGGGACCGACCGGCTCAGGGAAGACCACCACGCTACACGCCGTGATGAAACACATCAATACCGATGAACGGAAGATTTGGACGGCGGAAGACCCCATCGAGGTGACACAGGAGGGCTTGCGGCAGGTACAAGTGCATCCAAAGATCGGGTTTACCTTTGCCTCGGCCATGCGGGCATTCCTCCGGGCTGACCCGGATGTCATCATGATCGGAGAGATGCGCGACAAGGAAACAGCGGACATTGCCATCGAGGCGTCGCTGACCGGTCATCTCGTCATGAGCACACTGCACACCAATAGTGCCGTAGAAACCGTCACGCGATTACTTGATATGGGCTGTGACTCGTTTAACTTTGCGGATGCGATGTTGGGCATTCTCGCCATGCGACTCTGTAAACGTATCTGTATCCATTGCAAAGAGGAATACCATCCCACCCAACAGGAGTATGACGAGCTTGTGCAAGGCTATGGGGCAAGACATTGGGAAAAGCTCGGAGTCACCTACACTGAGGATCTGCGGCTTTCACGCGGGAAAGGATGCGAGGTCTGCAATCAGACTGGATTTAAGGGGAGAGTGGCCATACATGAACTTCTTGTCGGCACCGAAGAGATCAAGAATCTGATTCAAAGCAGGGCGCGCACAGCAGAAATTCTACAAGTTGCCATACGTGATGGAATGGTGACCCTCTTGCAAGATGGCATTCAGAAAGTGCTGAAGGGATTGACGACTTATCGTCAAGTTCGGGCCGTTGCCGTCAAGTAGCAGCATCCTTCCAGGTCCGGTCAGGGAGTGTGCTCAAGGACGAAGACAAATGAACTCAACCGGCTCAGCATCGCTGGCGAGAGCCGGATAAACTCGAGTCCACAGCGTTGCTCAGATACCCACCGAACCCCTGCAAGCTCAATCTCGATAGTCGTGCTATTGGGTAAATCGATCGACAGCGCAAGATGGGATGAGACGGAAAGCGGCTGTGCCGCCAGAACAGCACAGCCCTGTGCTGAGAGATTAAGGACGGTACCTTCCGAACAATGGACATCACTGTCAAGCCTGCATGGCAGTTGGATGGCAAATCGTCGAAGTGTTCGACTGTCTCTAGACATCATAGATCCTTCTATTGAACCACATGATGGCTAATCTGTCGTCCTAAAGGGTGCGGCCCTCACTGATGACAACAGCTTCGCTTGTCATGATCCTGCCGCCGGCCTACAAAACCTCTTCTGATCGACCGTACGGAACTGTACAAGGTCGCTGCCGAAAATTGTTGGTCTTAAGTGCGAAAAATGACCGCATGCAACGTACTGCTCAATAGTCCGAGTCCCTTAGAATCAACTAGTTAGAGCAGCATGCGCTCCGCTATAGAACGGCATGCCCCTTGCTCGGTTAGGAACCACCATGCGGTATGGCTTCTTCTTAGACAAGCAAGGTACACACCACCAGCGTGGATTCACGCTGGTGGAAATGATGATTGTTGTAGGGATTATCTCGCTCGTCAGCATGCTGGGTGTTCCCAATTACATCAGCTGGAATGCGAGGCATCAGCTTCGGCAGGCCTCTGCGGAGATCCAAAACCAGTTGTCCTTTGCGCGTGTCAGCGCCATGAGCCGAAACTCTGTCGTGTCGGTCAGTGTATCGGCGAGCAGTGGGAAAGTCGTGCTGTCGGCTACGGATGCGTCCGGGGCATCGGTGGTCCAACCGGTTGCTCTGCCAGGCGGTGTCATAGGAGTGAACCCTGAACCTGCTGGGGTGACTTTCTTGCCGCTGGGAATCAGGTCAGGCGGAGGGACGGGCAATCAACTGATCGTGATTTCGAACAATCATGGGCTTTCGTACTCAGTGATCGTGACACCTCGAGGGACGGTTCGATGGTGTCCTGCTCCAACGTGCACCTAACCAGAAATCAGGCGAGGAAGGTATGAGGGAGCGGCCTCATCGAGCAACAGAGCATGGTGAAAAGGGATTTTCCCTGATCGAAGGAATGATCGCAATGATTATCTTGGGGACGGGGTTACTCGGCCTGGCCAGCATGCAGACGGTCGCGATGGGGCGTAACGGTGATGCCAATGAAAGGACACGCGTGACGAACTTTGCCGTCGAGATCATAGAGCGGATTCAATTCAACCGGCGCAATGCGCTTGCCTATAACGGGATCGACACGTCGGTCGTATGTACCATTAATGCCACGACTCAGCCGATGGCTCGAGGGGACTGTGATCAATGGCGAAATTTGCTCACGGGTCAACTTGCAACCGGGTTGCAGAATCTCCGTGGCCAAGTTGCCGTCACAACGGTAGGTCCCACGCTGCCTCCTCTCAATCAAAATAGAGTCGTAGTGACGATGTCGTGGATGGGAGATGCAGGAGATCAAAAGCTGGCCACGGCAAGAAGTCTATCGTTTACCGCCATGGTGGCTCCGGAATGAAGATGATGTTGGATACAGGACATAAACGTGGGGAAGGAAGCTGCGCTTGCAAGGAACCACGGTCGTCATTTGTGGATGAGCGGGGCATGACGCTTATTGAGTTGGCGGTGGGTGCTGTAGTGGGCATGTTAGTGGTGGCCGGAGCCTATGCCGTCTTAACGTCGAGCCAGAAGTCAACCCATGCCAATGATCAGATCGTGGAGACGCAGCAGAACGTACGGATTGCGATGGACTTGTTATCTCGAGATATTAAAAATGCCGGGTTTGGGTGGGCAGGGCCGGTGTCGGGTCCTTCGTCGACCACCTGTGCCACGCCCATTGTACCCCTGGATATGAATACAGCGGGAAATGATACGGGTCCGGACAGCATTCGCCTTGCGGTCCCAATCGAGGCAGTAAGTGCACCATTGGCCACTGCGACCACGGGGAAGACCAAGATTACAGGCATCACCATGTCAGCTGGGGCTGTCGCCAATATGGCAACTGAAGTGGGAGGGAGCTTGAATGGAGCGGTGGTCACGATAGGAGGAGCCTCCACTGTTTCGGTGACAGGCGTCACCCCGAGCGGGAGCACCAGCGTCCTTAACTTTTCACCCACACTTATTCCACCCTATTCAGTAGGGATACCGGTCTATCTGTTGCAGTGCGTCACCTATTCAATCGGCACCACAGCGGCGGCATGCGGAGGTGTTGGGCCCTGTTTGCTGCGCAATGGGGTCTCGGTCGCCGACGGAGTCGAGGACATTCAGTTTGCGTATGCCTGCGACGGTTGTGTGGCTGCGGTGAATTCAGGAGTTGAGGACCGGATCATTGACAATCAGGGTGGGGCGTCCGGTTTTGATCAGGCCGATTTCATCACGAACAACCAGTGGGCGACGGCTCCTATGACGGCCGATAAGATTCGCTTGGTTCAAATCACCGTGGTTGCTCGCCAAACGGACGCCGATCAGGGGTTGGGAGAGGTAAAGTCAGCCATGACCTTGTCCTCAGGCCCTTTGCAGGTGAGTGACCACAACCATGCCCAAGGTCTGTTCGTGGCCGGCGATCTTACAACGATGAGCCCGCCCTATACACAATATCGGCGGCGGATGCTGACCAGGACAGTGGAAACCAGAAATCAGCGATCCTAAGGACAGAATGACTATGCGTAGCTGTAATACCAGAAATGACAGCGGTCCGAACAATGAGCAGGGTATCGCGATGTTGACGGTCTTGCTCGTCATGATGATGATGACGGCTCTTGGTATCGCGGCCCTTACAGCCACAGGCCTTGAAAATCGTATGGCCGGATCCATGTCTTCGATTGAAGGCGCCACGGCGGCAGCTGAATCCTGCACGGGCATCGGGGTGAATATCATTCAACAGACCCTCGATCCGGCTGGAGGGGCGGGAACCGTGCCTGCGTCATTTCTTACGAGTGCCGTCCCCGCAGGGCCGGTTGCCCCAACAGGTCAGGGAACCCTATCCACAGAAATTATGGGTGGGTCGGATAACAACACCGACACCCCTGAGGGAGCTCCCAACTTCCAGCTTAGCGTCGGCTCCTACACTGTCTATGGAGACATCGACCGGCTCTATCTCAAGCCACCTGCCGGTTCCGGCATGCAACAATTTGCCGGGTATGAGGGGACGGGGAATTCCTCGGTCGGCACGGCCCAAGCGTACTATCGAGTCGACTGCGTCGCACGCAATCCAACGACAGGGACATCGGCTCGCGTGGCGGCGGTCTATGCCTGTACCAGTAGCGGTGAGAGTTGTCAGAAATAAGGGAGGCAGGAAGACGACCATGACCATGGCAATTCCAATGAAACGTGACAAGGACCAAGCAAGAACACACTCGTGGAGATCGCGTGGTCTGGCTGGGGGTCTGGCGGCTCTGCTCAGTGTGGCGGGACCGGTGTGGTTCGGCAGCCAGGGATGGGCGCAAACCATGGACAAGGTGGAGCTGGGATTTCCTACCGAGGGCCAAATCACGAGCGTCGGACCAACCTCGATCGAGGTCGAGAACCGTCTCTACCGTCTTCATCAGAAACTCAGCATCACGAGGGAAGGGGGCCAGCCGTTGTCGATCCAAGATCTGCAAATCGGACATGGCGTCCAGTGCTGGTTAAAAGAGGGAGCCGTCGCCAAGATTATCGTAAGAAATCCACAATAAGGGTAAAGAGACCGGTGCCTGTCAACCCCAGTGAATGAACTGATCCCTCATTGGGTGAGTGCCGATAGGAACGGGAGGAACACATGAAGAGTTACGGGAACCGATGGAAGAACTCCGTTGTTGCTGGAATAGGATGCCTGTCCGTCCTCGGTGCCTTGTGTGTCCCACAGGTGGTCTATGGGCAAAACATGGCGGATTACACAGCGATGCCGCCCTTCATTGCCGATGCCGTCCCGCCGAATGTGCTTCTCCTGATGGACAACTCAGGCAGCATGAATCAATCGGCCTATCATCTGTCCGGCGAAGCCTATGTTCCAGCCAAGGAATACCAGGGCTACTTCAAGTTTGACAAATGTTACAGCTATGGGTCGAATAAATTTACTCCTGGTCCAGATCGAGCGGCCACGGGAGACCCCTGTGCGTCCGGCGCGCCCTGGCTTGGGAATTTTCTGAACTATCTCACCATGACCAGATACGAGATCATCAAGCTGGTCATGATGGGTGGCAAATGTGCTCCTCGTGCCGTCACCGGAACCTGTTATCCCGGTGGGACCTTGATCTTAGAAACAACGGAGGATGTCAACAGCATCACGATGAATGGGACCGGGATCAGTCCCTATTCGTCAAGCAAGTGTTTTGGGAGAGACGGGGGTTCACTTACGGTACGCGATACAGGATGTGGCGGCGGATCGACGAATTTTACGCTAAAAGCAGAGATTGCGGCTGAACCCAATGGTGTGATCCAGGCGGTCGGGACTAAGGCGCGGTTTGGTCTGATGCAATTCAAGAGTGCCGGAGACGGGGGTAAAATCCTGGCCGAGGTCGGGAGTAACGTCATCAGTATGGTCAATGCGATCGAAAACACGGACGCTGCAACCTGGACGCCCCTGGCTGAGTCTCTGTACGAAGCGACACGCTATTTTGCGCAGGTGAAGCCGGCCTTTACCAATTCAGACTATTCCTACACTGTAGAAAGTAAGGATCCCTATTACTTCAAGGTTCCAGATTGGAGCACGAAGAACCCCGGTGAGTATGTTGCATGTTGTAAAAGCTTCATCATGGTCTTCACGGATGGGGCTTCGACACAGGACCTGAATGTGCCCGATGTCTTAAAGGATCTTGCCCACGATTTCCACGGCACCCACTGCACTGGTTCAGTGGCGTGTGAGAAGCATAAGACCGACTACGATGACAACGGAAAACACTATCTCGATGACGTGGCGTACTACGCCCATACGACGGATCTCCGGCAGGACTCATTGCCGTTGCTCAATGAAACTGGCAAGGATCTGAAGGGATTTCAAAATGTGACAGTCTATACGTTCTACGCCTTTGGGCAGGCGCTCGGGCGGGAACTGCTGCAAACAACCGCGAAGACCGGCGGATTCGAGGATCGCAATAATAACCAAAAACCGGATCTGGCCGAAGAATATGACAAGGTGAATAATTACACTGGGGCTCAGGGGGCCGATGGGATTCCGGATACCTATTTCGAGTCAGCCGATGCTGATGACCTTCGGGATAAGTTGCTGGCTGCGATCACTAGCATCTTGCAGCGTAGCGCTTCAGGAACCGCGGTCTCAGTACTTGCGACGTCAGCAACTGGTGACGGGTCTCTCTATCAATCGTTTTTCTATCCGCTCATCTATGAAGGAACGAGAGACGTCAGGTGGACCGGCTATACACAAGGGCTGTTTCTCGATACCTTTGGAAACCTACGAGAAGACACGAACGACGATGGAAGGCTGACCTACAACCAAGATGTGATCATCCGGACCCGGTTCGATGCCGCGACGAATAATGTTTTCGTCGATCGGTTTCACGACAACGATGGGGACGGGAAGGCGGATGGTACCACGCCGTTTGAAACAGTTGGGTTACGCGATATCAACGGTATCTGGGAGGCCGGCAAGCAGTTGGCCCTGACGAATCCGGACGATCGGAAGATCTTGACGTGGGTCGATGATGGGGACGGGGTGGTCGAATCAGGAGAACAAATGGCCTTCACCACCGCCAACGCCTCCACCTTGAGCCCATTTCTACGGGCGGGAGCAGCTCCCTATACGGCGAACAATATTATCAACTTCATTCGCGGTACCCAGGTGGCCGGCATGCGGGATCGGCAACTTACGGTCAATGGATCATTGACGGTCTGGAAATACGGCGACCCTATCCATTCGACACCGACCATCGTGGGGCCACCGAGGGAGCGATTTGATTTTCTCTACGGGGATGCCTCCTATACGCCGTTCTTTCAGAAATATAAGAATCGTCGTCAGGTTGCCTACGTTGGTTCGAATGATGGAATGATGCATGCCTTCAACGGCGGGTTTTATCACCGAGGAGACGATGCTGGGTCTTCAGGAGTTGAACATGGGTGGTACACCAAAACAGAGACTGACAACTCCGGTGGCACGGAATTAGGACAAGAACTGTGGGGCTTCATTCCCTATCAACTGTTGCCCCATCTGAAGTGGTTGACACAGGCCGACTATACCCACGTCTATTACGTGGATCTCAAGCCGAAAGTCACAGACGTCAAGATCTTTACTCCCGATGCTGACCACCCTAACGGCTGGGGCACGATCCTCATCGGAGGCTTCCGTCTGGGGGGCAGTTGCGGCGCCTGTGTGGCCTCGACCGGTGCCCCGCCCATGACCGTCAACATCTCCGGGACGTCCCGGACCTTTTATACGGCCTACTTCGTGCTGGACATTACGAACCCAGAAGTGGAGCCTAAATTACTGTGGTCGTTCAGTTCGTCCGATCTGGGTCTTTCCACAAGTTATCCCACCATTGTCCGGACGAGTCCAGCTAGCGATGCCAAGGCGGATCATACGAACGCCAAGTGGTACGTGGTCTTCGGCTCGGGCCCCACTGGGTATGACGCAGCCGTCAAGACCGGAGGAACGAACGGACAAGGAGCGAAGCTCTTCGCTGTGGATCTAATTTCAGGTCCTGGTGCGAACAACAGTCTGGTCAAGAAACTGCCGGTTGGTTCGTGGACATCCTTCACTGCCGATCTGATTACCTTGGATAAAGATCTAGATTTCCGATCGGATTCCGTCTATGTCGGAAGAACGATTGATCCGAATGGGTCAAACGGGCGAACGAGTACCGAGCCGGCTGTCACCCAGTGGACCGGGAAAATGTATCGGCTCACGATGGGATCTTGTGGTGGTGCCGTAGCCTGCTCGACTTCCACCTGGGGAGTTCAAAGCGGGAGCGATCGTGTCCCAACAGAAATTCTTAACACCTTCCCACCCTCCGGCACGTCCTATTATATGGGGCCCATTGTATCGGCACCCACGACGACGCTTGACGATGCAGGCAACGTCTGGATCTATTTCGGAACTGGTCGCTACTTCGGCGCAGCCGACAAGACGAACACGGAAACACAATTCTTTTTCGGCATCAAAGACTCCGTTCTGAGTGGAAGCTGTACACAGACCAACGAGACAAATTGTACCGATAACGATTTGGTGAATGTCTCCAATGCGCAGGTTTGTGTGACGGGAGTTGGGACCTGTACGACCGCAACCCAGGTAAGTGGTATGGGGAGTACCACCACCTATCAGGGGTTAGATGACTTGATTAACAAACCGCAGGGAGCGAGCCCTGAAAAGGATGGGTGGTTTACAACGCTTCCTGGATCACGAGAGCGGGTCTTGGCGAATCCTACGTTGATTGGAGGGATCGCCTTCTTCCCATCGTTCACTCCTGACAATGACCTGTGCACGTCTTCGGGCAGCAGTAATCTCTACGCACTGTTTTATCGCACAGGCAGTGCGAATAAATCACCGGTTATTGGAACCTCGCCTTCTGGTTCCAATCAGACTGTTAATCGATCAGTTAGCCTTGGTACGGGCCTTGCCGCTCAAATGGCGGTTCACCTTGGTAGTCAAGGCTCAGGTGGACAAGGTGTCTGGGGTGCGGGTGGTAGTGGTGGCGGTGGTTGTCAGAGCGGCGCTGGAGGCTTCATCAACACCAGTTCTGGAAACATTGTGCAGACCTGTACGAGCTTCGCGTCCAACATGCGGAGCCGATACGTAGCCTGGATTAACCAGCGGTAGTAGAGACGGGATCAAGGAGTGGATCGATTCTATCTCAGTGATCACAATAGAGGCGGAGGGGAAACCTTTCGCCTCTGTTGTTTGGAGGCGTGATGTGGGTGTCCTTTCTGATGGTCCTGGCTCTGGCCATCGATGGTTGTACGGCTGAAGCGCCTCGTGAGGGTGCTGTGACCTCTTCCATACGGGGTAATCATGCCCCTGTCGTTCGCGAGGCCACGATTACACCGGCGCCCCTCACGCTTGATTCGCCGATATCCGTGCATGTCACAGCGGATGATGCTGATCGGGATCCCTTGACCTTTGCTTACAAGTGGGTGGTCAATGGTCACCCGCTCGAAGGACAGACTGGCGCTCTCTTGCCACCACAGCTTCTCAAGCAAGGTGATAAGGTCAGCGTGGAGATTCTACCCGACGATGGAAAGGCAAAGGGTGCAATCTATCGCTCTCCGGCTGTGACTGTGCTGAACACTCCCCCGATCATCTCTTCACTCTTGGTGAGTCCTCAGCCTGGCGTTCCCGGGGATCAGCTGGAGGCGAAGATAGAGGCGACTGACCCGGATGCAGATCCTATACACATCGTGTTTCGGTGGTGGCGAAATGGTGCTGTTGTGAAGGAAGGGGAAGAACCGACGCTTGACACGAATGGCTTTTCAAACACTGACCAAGTGGTAGTGGAGGCCATTGCTCGAGATCAAAAGGCCGCAGGCAAGAGCATGAAATCCGGTAGGCTGTTCACGTCCAACAGTCGTCCTGCCATCACCTCGACACCGACGGTTCCTAGCGCTGGAACGCCATTCGAGTACAGGGTGCAAGCGGTTGATCCCGAAGGGGACCAGTTGAGCTATCGGCTCGAAACGGCTCCAGCCGGGATGGTCATCGACGAAACGACAGGGCATATTCGGTGGCCAACTGCACAAGCGCCAGCTGGTACCCATCACGTTCGTGTGGTTGTGGAAGATCCAGGCGGAGGCCGGGCGTTCCAAGAATTCGACCTCAATATTCTCTCGCCACCATCCTCAAGTCCGAATGGTACCTAAGCCGACGACCGGTCACAGGCTGAGACATCAGTCCTTGCCAGAGCTTCTCGTGGTTTGTTAAGATTTTGCACAGATTTCTAGGGAGGGATACCACCTCGCACACGTGCGTAAGCTCAAACTACGAGAAGGTACCAATACTGCCGTCCTGTTCGGTTATCATGACCGTCATCTCAAGCTCATCGAAGACGAGTTGGGCGTACGGCTCTCCGCACGAGGGGAAGAACTCACACTCGACGGCCTTCCTGAGCCCGTCCGCCAAGCAGAGCGCATTCTCCTCGAACTGGCTTCCCTGACGAACGAAGGCATTACTCTCCAAGCGGAGGATGTCACCCACGCCCTTACCGCGTTGCGCCGAACGCCGGAAGCGTCTCTTCGAGACCTTCTTGATAAGTCGGCGATGATCGTTACCAAGAAGCGGTTCGTTGGTCCAAAATCTCCGACTCAAAAAGCCTACATTGAAGCGATCGAGCAACACGATATCGTGATCGCCATCGGACCGGCCGGGACGGGGAAGACCTATCTCGCCATGGCCATGGCCGTGAGCGCGCTTCTGAATAAGGAAGTCAGCCGGATCATCCTTGCCCGGCCGGCGGTCGAGGCAGGCGAAAAGCTCGGTTTTCTACCCGGCGATATCTATGAGAAGGTGAACCCCTATCTGCGGCCGCTGTACGACGCCCTCTTCGACATGATGGAGATGGAACGGGCAAATCGATTGATTGAACGGGGGGATATCGAAATTGCGCCGTTGGCCTTCATGCGTGGGCGAACACTGAACGATTCATTTGTTATTTTGGATGAGGCACAGAATGCGACGGCCGAACAAATGAAGATGTTTCTGACGCGGCTCGGCTTTCATTCAAAAGTGGTCGTCACCGGAGATGTCACGCAGGTGGACCTGCCTAATGACCGCGTGTCCGGACTCATTCAGGTCAAGGACATCCTTCGTGACATTGAAGGCATTGCTTTTGTCTACTTTGACGAAAAGGATGTCGTGCGGCACCGACTGGTTCAGGAGATTATCAAAGCCTATGATCGTCACCAGACCGTGCACACCGGTGATCCGCGAGAAACGCGTGCACAGCGGTCATCGTCCCAGCGCCACAATCCTCGCTCACGCACCTCGCCCACGACAGGGGCAGAATCCTCCGCTGACGCAGAAAGTTCTGGTTGATGGCGGTCTATCTGCGTGTGAGCCTTACTCGGCATCTCGTGCGGCAGGTGCGGTTGGTCGAATTGGCTCAACGGGTGCTGTCGGCTGCCGGCGAGGCTGAATCGGAACTCAGTCTCGACCTCATCGGCGATCGTCGCATGCAACGGCTCAATCGCGAATATCGTCAACGAGATCGCACGACGGATGTGCTGGCATTTCCCACACGCGAGGCCATTCTGCCTCACGGGTTATCCCGTCGCACGAGCCTGCTCGGAGATGTCGTCATTTCATTGCCGACGGCCATTCGTCAGGCCAGGGCGTCGGGCCGATCGATCGATGAGGAACTGGCGATTCTCTTAGTGCATGGGGTGCTGCATCTGTGCGGGTATGATCATGAGCGGAGCCTGCGAGAAGCGGAGCGGATGTCGCGTCAGGAGCAGGCCGTTCTGCGTCGCATCTCTCCTGTCCCTCACATTGTCACCCTGCGTCGGGGACGACGGATAAAGGACAACTGACCATGGGATGGTTTCAGCGACTGAGCGAAGGGCTTGGCAAGACTCGGCACGTGGTCCAACAATCCCTGGATCGTTTCCTTGGGCGCACGCCCGACCAGGAATTACTGGAGGACCTCGAAGCGGCACTGCTGGCGTCCGATCTCGGAGCCCGAGTCGTCGACCGCTTGATGCGAAGGATCAATGAGGAAACACGTGGAGCTGAGGCGAAAACGTCTGAAGGGCTGCAGGCGGTCTTGAGTCGTACGCTCTACGGGATCCTGAAGCCTGTCGCCGATGTCCCGCTTGATCGTCTTATCACCGAGGGCCCTACGCCGTTTGTGTTCTTGGTCGTCGGCGTGAATGGGGTTGGCAAGACCACTACGATCGCTAAGATGGCACAACGGATAGTACAGTCGGGGCGAAGGCCCTTGTTGGTGGCGGGAGACACCTTTCGTGCGGCCGCGATCGAACAGCTGCAAGTGTGGGGGGATCGCATCGGCGTGGAGGTTGTGCGTCAGCGACATGGCGCCGATCCTGCCGCGGTGGCCTTTGATGGGATTGTGGCGGCTAAGGCCCGCAAGGTCGATGTGGTCCTGATCGACACTGCGGGACGTCTGCATACGAAGTCCAACTTGATGGATGAATTGCGGAAGGTGAAGCGAGTGATCGGGCAGGAGTTGCCTGGTGCGCCCCATGAAGTGCTGTTGGTGTTGGATGCCACGCTCGGGCAGAATGCGTTGGCACAGGCTCGTCAGTTTCACGAGGCGGTAGGAGTGAGTGGCCTTGTGCTGACGAAGCTCGATGGAACGGCCCGGGGCGGGATTGTCGTGGCAATTGCGGAGGAGCTAAACATTCCCATCCGCATGATTGGTGTCGGAGAGGGCGTCGAAGATCTCCAGGACTTCAATGCCGAGGCCTTTGTGGCCGCGTTGTTCGGGCAGGCAGAGACCCCCTCATAAACCACGCATTGTCTTCTCTCATTCCCACGTCCTGTGCTACGCTTGGTCATGGAAACCGACTTTTCCTGAGCACGCGGGTGGACGATGACCAAACTCTTGATCGTCGATGACGATCGAATGAATTGCGATCTCTTCCAGGACCTATTCAGCCGCCAAGGATATGATGTCACCTTCGCAACAAGCGGAAAAGAGGGGCTCGATCTGTTCCGCACGATCAACCCGAAAGTGACGCTCCTGGATCTTCGTATGCCGGAGATGGATGGATTGACCCTCTTGAAGGAGATTCGCGCCATCGATCCTCACGCGGCGGTGATCATCTTGGGCGGTGGCGCAACAGACGTGCATGAAAATCAATCGCGAGCACTGCGGGCCACTGATTTTATACGGAAAGGTTTGTCGCTGGATATTCTCGTTGACGCGGTCAATCGGGTCTCGAATCTTCCAGGGCCAGCGATGGTCACACAGTCGCCGCTCACGGACGGAACGAGCGGGCAGCAGAGCGGGGAGTCAGTCCTGGTCGTGGACGACGAATCTCTCGTCTGTGATCTGCTCGTTCAGTTCTTAAGTCTTCGCGGGTATCACGCGCTCGGTGTGAGAAACGGTCAGGACGCGCTCCGGATGGTCGATGAGATGCACCCGGATGTGGTCTTGGTCGATATGATCATGCCGGGCATGGCGGGGATCGATGTGCTCCGAGCCCTACGAGACAAGGGCTATCCTGGTGGCATCATTATCATGACGGGGAGTCACAACGAGGAGTTGTTGGGAGAAGCGTGGAGCCTAGGTCCTCACGAGCTTCTGCTCAAACCGGTTGACCTTGACCGTCTTTTGATGGCGATCCAGCTTGTACTCGTCTGCCGTGAGTGTTAAAACGCTTCCTGATGTACATCAGGATACGAGCGTTCCCCCTCTACCTTATCACGGTGTTCTTGGCCGGTGCCGTCGAGGCACAGGCTGCAACTTCCCCAGCCGATCAAGAGAGTCCACTCCTTCATCATCACCTCTCCGTTGAGTTGACCCCAAACACACATGAAATCACGGCAACCGACCGGATCGACTTGGAGATTGAGCCGAACCGTTCGTCACTGATTTTCACCCTGGCACCTACGTTGCTGATCGAATCAATCAGCATGGAAACGCCATCGGCTGTAGGCCCCGAAGGGACGGCTGGTATCGCCGTACCATTTGCCAGGATGCATGCGGGAGAAACTTCCGGTCAGTCAGTGATCGTGACCCTTCCACACGATCATAGCAGGAACATGACACTGACCTGGATATATCGAGGAGCCATCAACGATCCGCCGAAGGAACCTCGTCATCTGCGATTCGTCACGCCGAGCGAAACGGCGGGACATATCGGGGAGGAGGGAGTGTATTTAAGCGGGGAGACTCAGTGGTACCCGGACCTTCCTGGATCATTCGGGACCTACCGCATGACCGCTCGTGTTCCACAAGGGTGGACGGTGGTTGCATCCGGGCGGAAGGAAGGCGAGGTGACGAACGGAGGGAAGGCGTCCTCAATCTGGTTGGCGCCAGATCGGTCGGAAGCCTTCACGCTGGTGGCGAACCACTTTGTGACCAAGTCACGAGTGTGGCACAGTGGCACCGGGCAGCGGATCGACCTCCAGACATATTTCTTTCCCGACAATGCCGCGTTGGCTGATGAGTATCTCGACGCGACCGCACAGTACCTTGAGGCCTACATCCGGATCTTGGGGGAGTACCCCTTTGACGCATTTGCCGTCGTGGAAAACTTTTTCGCCAGTGGGCTTGGAATGCCCTCCTTCACCCTCCTGGGCAGTGGCAGCATCAAACGGCACTATGTGCAACCTTATGCCTTAGGCCACGAAATCGTCCACTCCTGGATCGGCAATTCCGTCTTTAATCGTGACGATACGGGGAACTGGGTTGAAGGATTAACCACGTATCTGGCGAACTATTATTGGCATGAAGTGGTTCACGATGACCGCCAAGCCTTGGAGCAGCGTCGCATGATGTTGCAGAGCTACAATCTCTACGTCCAGCCGGAAGCCGATTACGCGGTCTCACGGTTTCTCAGAAAACACGATGAGAAGGATAATGCCATCGGGTATCAAAAGTCGGCATTCGTGTTTCATTTACTTCGGCAAGAAATCGGAGAGGAGTCGTTCTGGCGTGGTATCACGACGTTCGTCGGAGAATATCGCAATCAGCCGGCTGATTGGGTGGCGATCGAAAAGGTATTTTCTCGAGAAAGCGGGCGGAACCTGCGATGGTTTTTTGAACAATGGGTCGAGCAGTCCGGCGCGCCAGTCGTATCATTGGGAGAGGTCCGTGCGCGTCGGGTGACGGAGGATGCAGGCACAGACGCTTGGCAGTTGGCGGTCCAGGTTCAGCAGAGTGAGGGCCCCTTTCGAATGGCGGTCCCGATCCGTATCACCATGAAAGAATCAACCGTGAGCCGGTCGATCAGGCTCAGTCTTTCACCATCGAGTATCGCCGAATTTGTCCTTCCCGATCGGCCGTTACGGGTGGAGCTCGATCCTGATCTGATGATGTTTCGACGTATGGCAAGGCATCAATTGCCGCCGATGCTGAACGGCTATGTGACGGACCCACACAAGACTGTCCTGCGAGCATTCTCGGATGCGGCCTCTCCGCTGCAGCAGATCGTTTCGCGCATTGCTGATCATGAACTGCCGGAGTCCAAGCCTACAACGAGTATCGTATCGGAGGAGTCTTCGCTTCCTCAAGAGGGATCGGTTCTGGTCCTGACTGGTGCGGGGCAGTCTCAGGCCGTCTCCAAGCTTGTGCGAGATTCTTGCGGTGACCGCGTTGAACTGGGGGAGACGGGGTTTCAGATTGATGGCCAAGCATACGAAGGACCGAAACTGGCCGTCCTCTTCTCCTGTCCGCGAGCATACGTGCCGGGCAGCGTGATCACGGTCCTGTATGGCGTGACCGCGGGCGCTGTCGAGAAACTATCACGCGTTCTGTTCTATTATGGGTGGCACAGTTACGTGCTGTTTCAGGATGGAGCCGTCACGAAACGCGGCATATGGCAGGGAACACCGGACGTGAAGGAGGTACGAGTTGATGCGACGTCGTAGTACTCACCGATTGTGTGTATGGGGGCTCTGTGTATTGGTGGGGTTGCCACCATTCGCATTGGCGGGTGATCAGTCGCGAGAGACGACGTCCCAGGCCCGTTCCAGTGAGCGGCATCTGGCCAACATTCGACAGCTGACTGTCGGGCGGCAAAATGCCGAAGCCTATTTCTCTTTTGACGGGAGGAAGTTGATCTTTCAATCGACCAACAATTGGCCGAACGATTCGCGAGGAACCACGCATAAACCGACTGACAATGGTTTGGGATGTTATCAGATGTACGTGTTGGACTTGGACAGTGAAGCGGTTCGTCTCGTCAGCACGGGGAAGGGAGCCACGACCTGCGGGTATTTCTTCCCCGGTGATCGGCGGGTGTTGTATTCCTCAACCCATGCCGCAGGGAGTGGATGCCCACCCAAGCCAAAACGAGATGGCGCCTATCGCTGGGCACTTGACGACTACGATATCTATTCCGTTCGAATCGACGGGCAGCAGATGCAACGGTTGACCTCCTCGTCGGGCTATGACGCAGAGGCGACCATCTCGCCTGATGGGAAGACCATCGTGTGGACCTCGGTGAAGGATGGGGATCTCGACCTCTATACGATGAACATTGATGGAACCAACGTGCGACGCCTGACGGACGATATCGGCTACGACGGTGGCGCATTCTTTTCGCCGGACAGTACCAGGATCGTCTATCGCGCGGCTCATCCGACCGATCCGGACGAAGTGGCCAAGTACCAAGCGCTCTTGGCACAACGGCTCGTTGAACCGGGGCAGCTTGAAATATTCGTCGTCAATGCCGATGGGTCACACAAACAGCAGGTCACATCGAACGGCGCGTCGAATTTTTCCCCCTACTTTCACCCCGATGGCAAACGTATCATCTTTTCCTCCAACCTCGAAACGCGAGGAGAAGGCGGTCGGCCCAGTTTCCATTTGTACCTCGTGCGCGATGACGGGACGGGAGTTGAACGCCTTACCACCGAGGGACACTTCAATAGCTTCCCCATGTTTTCTCCGGATGGCAAGCGACTCGTCTGGGTCTCCGATCGCAATGCGACGGCGCCGGGTGAATTCAACGTGTTTCTAGCTGATTGGGTTCCGTAAGCCGCGATCAGCGAACCGGGAGCCTGAAGACTTCGACTAGACTGCGGAAACCGTATCGTGTTCGCTGGAGCCGTCACGGATATCGAAATTTAAGACAACACCGACCATCCAAGCGGGATGCGAAGAAAGACTGTCAGCCAGGCCGCAGTGAGCGAAGCGGCGGAGAGGTACATACCACGCTTCGCTTGATCTGCTCGCTTCGATCACATGCGAGTGGATAGGTTCTTTGCCTCCAGTGGCTCTTCATGGGCGATGAGCTGCTGAGCGATGCGAGAACGCGGCTGGCGGTCTTTTCCCGTATCCTGCTGGGGCTTTCCGTTCAAGACGCAGCTCAATGAGTGTCCCGTCGCACCCATCCCATCCTAGGACTGCAGTCCTCGCTCAACTTGGTTGTTCCTGCCTGGCATTGGGCATCAGCGTGTTCGGCTTGGCACGGTTTGATCTGCCGATCACCAAGTATGTCCGTTCGGTGACGATTCATCTCCCCTGGGATCAACTGGTCATTCCATGGATGGCGTTCACCAGCGACCTGGGCGACTGGGTCGGCCAAGGGTGGCGGTTGGCGTTCGTGAGTCTCTTCCTGCTCGCCATCGCATGGGCGGTCGAGAAACCGAGTATCAAGAGCGCGGCGATTCAGACGCTGGTCGCCCATGGAATCGCGGCATTGCTTGCCAATGTGCTGAAGCACCTCATCGGCAGACCACGCCCGAAATTTGTGCATTCCGGAGACTGGCAGATGAGCTTCTCCTTGGTCTCCGGCCTCGATTCGTTTCCGTCCGGCCATAGTACGGCGAGTTTTGCCATTGCGACAGTGCTGGCGAAACGATTTCCCCTCCTCAGCCCGTTGTGTCTGGGGATCGCTCTGTTCGTTGGGATCAGCCGTGTGCTGCGGGGATCGCATTTCCCAACGGATGTCATGGGAGGGGCGATCATCGGGATCCTCAGTGGGTTCGTTGCGGCAGCGCCATTCCAGCAATGGCGCACATCCTTGCGAGAAGGCTTCCATTATGCCGCCATCGCCGCCTCTAGTGTGCTCGGTGTGCTGTGGACATTGTCGTGCCGGATGGAGGATGGAATGGCTGGCCTTGCATTCATGGCGGTGGGCGTCATCTCCGTTGCCGGAGGGTTGTGGTGCAGGAGAGACTATTGGTTAAGAAGCATGTGGTCCGATCACAATTCATGGCAGTCAACTGCTTCAATCCTGCTCATGGCCTTTGGGGTTGCCGCTATGACGACATCGCCGCTGGTGGTCGCTTCGGTAGGCTGTGTCTGTGCGGCGACTTGGTTTCGGAGTCTCACCCGTGCTCACAAACCGGATGAGCAGGCCACCAGATGGTTGCTTCTACAGGAAGGCGCTATCATCATGAGTCTCTGTCTTGCCTTGTCGATGCTCGTGGGCTTGCGACAAACCCTACCGTTTCAGTAGCTATCTCATCGTGCACTGCATACGACGTGTCCGGGTATCGTTCTCGTCGAAATCGCGAGTGAAGAGTGGAGCCGAAGACGGGACGAGAGGCTAATGGCGTAACGTCTTAGCCGGTTGAGGGATGCCGGCGTCGGCTCCCTGAGGCGAGGCGACCACGGGCTGATTGCTGAGGAGGAGAAAGCCGTGCCGTTTTAAAATGGGCTGAAATCCCGCCGCTTCTTGCGGTAAGGTCTCTCGCAGATATTCCGGTAGAAGGATCATAGTACGGCCGTCCTTGCCGAGGGCGGTGCGTAATCTGTCGAGCTCATTGGACGGGATGAAGCTGAGAGTGCGCCGCGCGTAGAACGCAAAGGAGGGACGTGTTGTGCCAAAGGCGATGAGTTGGTCCTTTGGCTCAAGGTTCAGCCCGGCTGCATAGGCCAGCTCTTGCGGCGGGGCAATGGCATAGCGATTGAGTCCAGGAACAATGGCTAGGACAGCAAGGAGGAAGACGCTGGCCAATGCACCTCCGGCTGCTCCAAAGGCGAGTCCCCGTTTCTCATCATTCAACCCAAAGTACCCAACCAATCCCATGGCCAGCAGGACGATCATCGCGCCAACATAGGGGCCGGGGCCAAGATCGAACTGGGTCGCGAGAGGGAACTCCTTCACCATCTTCCCTGAGAATTTGGCGAATAAGGCAGGCGCACCTGCAAATCCGATCGCGAGCAGATAGCCGACGCCTGTCAACAGGTGGATCGAGGCGCGCAATCCTTTGGTCGAAGGATCCTGTAACCCCTGTGTCCAATAGGAGGCCGCGAGAATGGCACAGGCAGGAAACAGAGGGCCGATGTAATGGGGTAATCGAGTAGAGGAAAGACTAAAGAAGATGAACACCCCAACGATCCAGACACCCATAAACCAGTCCAGTTCGTCCTGAGAACCCTCAGCTGTGACGGACACTGACGGCGCGACGCCCTGGGTCTGCTCGCTACGAAATTCGCGCCAGCTGACATAGGCCCGATAGAGTCCGGCAGGCAGGAAGCTGCTCCAGGGATAAAACCCGAGTAGTAACACGGGAAAGTAGAACCACCAGCCCACGCCATGTCCCTCCATCGGCGCGAGAAATCGCCCGACGGTATGAACCTTCGCTTCGGAGGTGTAGGCGTCCCCGTGGATCAGGAACATGGCGGTGTACCAGGGACCGGCGAGGATGAAAAAGAGCAGGGTGCCGGCAAGCGGAACGCCTCGATCCCAAAAGAGCTGCCACCGCCGCGTGGCTACAAGGTAGAGGATCGCCGTAATCAACGGAACGGCAAATCCGACCGGCCCCTTTGTCAAGGTGGCCAAGGCCATGCCCACATAAAATCCCCACATCCAGTGCCGCCCGGCGCCTGGTTCGTGAAGACCGAGCCAAAAACTATAGAGCGACAGTGTGGTGAAAAAGATCAACACACTATCGGTAATGGCCATACGTCCGAGCGCCAAGACCTCGATATTCAGCAGCAACATGAGGGCGCCATAGAGACCGACCGTCGGTCCACGGAGGCGTGTCAGAAACAGGTAGTGCATCACGATCAAGGCGACCCCGAACAGAGCGGATGGAAACCGGGCCGCGAATTCATTCACACCGAAGACGTGGTAGGACATCGTCATCAGCCAATAGACAAAGACCGGCTTGGCGACGCGGAGTTCCCCGTTGAAGGTGGGAGTGACAAAATCACCAGACGCGAACATCTCACGACCGGCTTCGGCATTGCGGCCCTCATCACGATCGGTCAACCCCATGCTGCCGAGGCCAATGAAAAAGAGCAGGCCAGACAGCAGGAGCAGCAGTAGTAGCGGGATGGGCTGAGGTGAGGATCGATCCATGGTCAGGGTGGTTAGTGTCGCTGCGCGAAGGTAGCGGACAAACAGTCTGTGACGTCCCTGGTGATCATGCTTGCGGTGTCGACTGGTTCTTGGTTTGGTCTGCTCGGTGAATGAGGATCAGATTCCGAACATATACGAAGGTCCCGACGCCTTGTCCTGAGATAAAGACCGGATCTTGCCGGTAGATAGCGTAGGCGAGGGTGATCAGTCCTCCGATCAGACTCATATACCAAAAAGAAACCGGGACGCGGCTTTCAGCATTTCGTTCCGAGGCGAGCCATTGCACCACCCATCGGCCAAAAAACAGGGCTTGGCCGAAGAAACCGATCCCAACCCAGATTGCTTCAGTGGTCATGAGGCGCTTGGAGGGAAATACTCATGGTCTGTTCTTGCAGGAGCGTCTTCAGTCTCGTGGGGTTTGGTTGCTGGTTACGAAATTTGTACTGGATCACACGGTTCTGCATCCACCGTACAGCGATCAGATCGTACAGCGATTTGAAGAGACGATTGCCCATTCCATATTTCGAGACACCATGGATCCTGGGATAGTGACGAACGGGGACTTCAGTGACTGTGAATCCGTGCATCAACGCGAGAGCCGGGAAGAATCGATGCATGCCCTCAAAGAGGTGGATGCGTTCCAGGACGGGGCGCCGAAAGACCTTGAGCGGGCATCCCGTATCATGGACCCCGTCGTGCGTGAAATAGTTTCGTACACGATTGGCGATCAACGACGAGAGTTTCTTGACCAGGCCATCCTGACGTTGCTGCCTCCATCCACATACCACATCATGGGTAGCTGTTTTAGGGAGGAGTTTCAGGATATCTTCGGTATCTTGTTGAAGATCACCATCGATCTGAATGATGAGCTCTCCTGAAGACTGGTGAAACCCGGCCTCCAGTGCACAGGTCTTGCCGTAGTTTCGATCGAAATGAAACACACGGACTTGCTTATGCTGGGCGGCTAAGCGGTCCAACTCTTCACTGCTCCCATCAGTACTCCCGTCGTCGACGAACACAATTTCATAGGGGCGAGAGTGTGCCGGCTCATAGGAATCCATGACTTTTAGCAGGCTGGCAATAAGAGGGGAGAGGTTCTCCCGTTCATCCTTGATCGGGATGATCACAGAGGCCCAGGCGGATGGTGAAGTCATAGTACGCAAAGACGAGCGAACACAATAATTTATCGGACAGGGCATTCTAGCGGAAGGGGGATAGAGGGTCAAACATCGCAGGAGAATAGATCAGGACTGTGACAGAAATAGAGGTCACTCTCTGGCTGGCAGTACGATGAAGCGCATGGTGCCCATGAGACTCATCTCATTGATTTCTTCACCTGTATGAATTTCGACTTTGTATCGGCCGGGTTTCCACCCTCCGCTGGGAGGCGACAGTTTGAGGTAGCCGCTTTCATCCTCCAGGGCGATGTGCATGGCATCCTCACTCACCATAGTCCCTGGCGAGAGCCCCGGTACCTGTTCAGGTATGCAACGGCCAAACACCGTGAAGGCCTGATAGTGTTGATGCAGTGCAAAGACAATCAGAATGGCGGCCACATTCGCAGGAAATCGTTCTGTCGGGTTGACCGGCGCGATCTCATGGGTCCGGTGGAAACCCAATCGCTCCTCGAAATCCTCCGCCAGGGTGATCGAACGAAAGAGACCTTGTGGGGGAGCATCAAAGTCGTACGTCTTGATGTCCTCAGTACGGTTTTGGAATTCGGAAATCGGCACATTCCCTGTGAGAGGGAGTTCTTCGCCGGTCACAACCGTCCCCCACAAGAAGGCTGCTACCATCATCATTCCGGCTGCGGGTGATGTGTTCGTCACCATGGCTGTCTGCTACACCCGTCGGCATCGTACTGTCAAGGAATCATGGATTGAGTCACCCATTGCGACGTTTTCCAGCCATCTGTTAGGATTTCCGCCACTCTTCATCCGATTGCTCGATAACCTTCATGTGGTGATGGAACGATATGTTGCAAGACGCTGATGCCCTTCCGCAGCTGATTGGCGAATACAAGCCCCTCGACCAGTGGCACGCTCATCTTAACCAGATCTTCTATGGCCTACGGGGAGACCAACTTCGGTCCTACTATCAGACCTTCGCCTCAGCGGATTTCCGTCTGGGTCACGCCTTAGCCGCCGATTACTACGACCGTGTCATGAAGCGTGAAAAAGCGTCAGGTGTCAGGCGTCAGGCGTCAGGCGAGCATGCGTCGGAGTCACGCCTTACCCCTCACGCCTCACCCCTCACCGTATTGGAGTTAGGCCCCGGCAATGGAAATCTGGCCGCCTGCTTTCTCAGCCGTCTCAAAGTTCTCGATGCACAAGGCACAATCTATCCCCGCCTCCGGTATGTCATGGTGGATTGGGAGCAGCCGGTGTTGGATGGGGCATTGGCCCATCCGGATTTAGCGGCCCATCGGGACTGCGTGGAGAGCCATTGCGGTTCGATTGAACAGATAGCGGGCCTGGCCGATGGGACAGTGGACCGTATTTTCTGCAATGAGTTGTGGAACGATCTGCCGACGAAACTGTTGGCGAAACACGGGGGGGAGATTGAAGAAGAGTATATCCGCCCGAACCTGAGCGAGTTTCTCCATGCCAAGATCCAGGATTGGTCTGGGTTCGTCCGGGCGTTTCAGGAGAAGGATCTTGAGGCGCTCAAGACCTTTCCGCCGTTCTTGGATGAACTGGTATGGGAAAAGGAGTATCGGAAAGTCGAATGGAAGGATGTGCCCTACCGCAAAACGATCGTGGAATTTCTGCAATCGATCGATCAAGAAGTCTTGGTGCCGGTCAATCTTGGTGCCTTTGCCACGCTGAAGGAAGCCAAGCGATTGCTGGCTCCGGACGCCATTGGGCTCAGCGTGTTCGATGCCGGGACAGGCGAGCTAAAAGTCCTGAACGATCCTGAGAAACCCTGCTACGGCCAGTTCGGCGGGCAATATAGCTTTATGATCAACTTTGCTCTGGTCGAGGCTGTGGCCAAGCATCTGGGCTTCAAGCAGACGACCCTGGAGCCTCAGCGAGAATTTGTCGGGCGATCGCTGAACACGAACGTCATCACCCTGATGGATCTCCTGGCTACCCATCCGTCTGCGGGGCCGAAACTCCAAGCCTGGGAGCAGGACCGTCTGGTCCTGAAGACCATCCGAGCGCTCGACGAGACGTTTGAAAGCCCCTACCATCGCCGGCTCGCCTTTCCGTTAGGGACCAATATCCCACCGGAAGAGCGGGAGACCTTGGGCGCGCTTTTGCGCTCATTGAAAGACACCGGCATTCCCGACACGGTGGCCTATGTGACGGAGGAGGAACTCGCCCGTGCACAGAGGGATTTAGAAGCCATCGGCTATGATCCCGATACGATCGCGATCGCCTTGAGCGCCCCTCCCAGTCCGATTGAATATTGCCACTTCGCTTGTCGGTAGTGGGTAGTGTCGGGTGGAACTCGGTTGCATTCTGTGGGCGGATGCCTCCAGAATGTAAAACACAACAGGAGTGGGCGATGAGTTCTTTTGGTACAGGCATAGCCGGACTCGTGGGGACCGTGGTGTTTCTCATGGGGATGTTGTCCTTTTGCCAAAGAAGATGGGCCGTTGGCTGTGCCTGGCTGATCTCGGGCGTATTCTTGATCGGTCTCCTGACGTTCCTCGACAAGCCGGGCTCCCACCCTTCAGAAGAACCAGCGGCCGTACGATCTACACGCGGGTAGCCTCCACCAGGGCATCGATCATCCCCTGTAGCGACGTTGTAACTTCCGGCATCCGACCCAACTGCAATGAGTGCCTTCGTCTGGCAGGTCAGTCTTTTGTATCCAAGTGGGCATGGCGAAGTTGCCCACTGGTGCCTGGAATTAGGAATACGACTCGTCCCAGAGTCTTTTCACAAACTCACGGATGGGGAGAATGGTGATCTCCCCGACTTGTCGGCGTCGCGCTTCTAGGCTTACGCAGAGATAGCGCTTGAGTTTGCGCTCCTCCGCCAACGCCTTCAACGATTTCAGGTCATTGGGGCCGACGTTTTCGCTCGCCTTGAGTTCAATCGCGGTGTGATCTCCCAAGATGAAATCGACCTCGAAGCCGGACTTGGATTTCCAAAACGCGAGAGACTCACCAGAGAGATAATCCACGTAACTCTTGAGTTCGTGGAAGAGATAGGTTTCCACTGCTTGGCCGTACTCCGGCGTCCCTCGACGGTATTGCCGTTCCTGCAGAGCAGCTACGACGCCGATATCAAAAAAATAATATTTAGACGAGGCCAATGGTTTACGTTGCCTGGTTTCGCGCCAGGCAGGCAGTTCATGGAAGATGAGTGTATCTTTTAAGATCTCAAAGTACTCGTAGATGGTAGTGCGGGGGACTTGGGCATCGATGGCGACGTTGGTAAAATTGATGATGGTGGCATTGCAGTAGGCTGCCACCTTCAGGAATCGGCTAAAAGCCGAAATGTTTCGTGTGGCTCCCTCCGCCACGATTTCCTGCTGTAGATAGGATCCGGTATAGGCGTCAAGATCGGCGCGAGGATCGTCGGAGAAATAGATGGAGGGGAGACCTCCGCGGCTAATAAACTTGTCGAGGTCGAAGTGCTGTCCCAATTCCCCCTGAGTGAGTGGGTGCAGGTATTTGGTTCGTGCACGGCCCCCTAAGAGATTGACCCCTCCTTGGCGAAGCTTGCGGGCGCTTGACCCCGTGAGCAGAAAGCGAATCCCTCGTTGTTCGATGAGACGATGCACTTCGTTCAGCAGCCCCGGAATCCGTTGAATCTCGTCGATAACCACCAGCCGATCATTGGGAGTGAGTTCTTCGGCCAGTCGCTGTGGGCGTTGGCTGAAGGCCAGATAGACTGACGTATCCAGGAGATCGTACACGCGAGCATTTCGGAAACTTTTGGTAATGAGAAAGCTCTTCCCCGTTTGACGGGGCCCTAAGAGGAAGTGGGACTTCTTCTCTGCCAAACTTTCTAAGTCCAGGACTCGGGGAATGGCTGGTATGCGGGTCATGAAGGCAGGGTATCAGGTGACGACTCTGTCGTCAAATAGCATGCCAAATGACGACTCTGTCGACACCGATCCATCCTAGGGATCGCGCTCAAGATCGCGGAATTGCCCCTGACAGCATGCTCTGCCTTCCTGTATCAGCCACAATAATTGCGAGGAAGCTGATTTCCTGAAGAGCTCGTGGTCGCTGTTCCCTTGCCGGTGCGTTGACTCACGAGAAACCCGTTTATATACTTACCAATCACCTGGAGGCGATTGACATGAAGATAGCCATCGGCTTGCTCGTCCTCGTCGTGCTTCTCGTTGGAGGAGTGCTCGCGCTTCCTTTTCTCGTCGACCTCAACAAATACCAAGATCAGTACAAACCGCTCATTGAGGAGGCACTGAATCGGAAGGTTCAGCTGCAAGATATCCGCCTCACCGTCTGGCCAAGAGTCGGCGCGCGTGTGGCGGGGTTTTCGGTCCTGGATGATCCGGCGTTTAGTTCAGGATCTTTTGCGTCCCTTTCGTCATTAGACGTCGGTGTGAAACTCATGCCGTTACTGAGCGGCAAGGTAGAGGTGGAAGAGATCACGCTCCACAGTCCGGTCATTACGGTTATCAAGAATAAGAACGGGGTGCTCAATGCTTCGACGATCGGGCGCAAGGGCGTGCCGGTCCCGGAGAAACCGTCGCGTGCGCCGATTCCCTCGACGGAGGGGCCGCTCAAGCTGCTGGCGTTGCTGGCGGTGGATCGAGTGTCTGTCGATGGAGGCAAGCTGACCTACCGCGACCTGTCAGCTGCCGCACCTACTGAGTACGTGTTGCAAGATCTGGAACTCCTGCTGCGCGATGTGAGGCTTGGTCAAACGCCGAACCTTCATTTCGGCACAGTAGTGCAGCCCTTCAATATGCCGGTCAAGCTCGACGGCACGTTCGGCCCGCTGAAAGAGGCGATCGAGATAGATACGATCAACTTCAAACTGGCTGTGGGGAAAACAGACTTTACCATCACAGGAAACGCAGCCGGGAATGATGCGACGGTCAACATCAGCTCGCCGGTGATCAATACGGCGAATCTCCCGATAAGTCTGCCCTTGAACAAACCAGTCGACATCAAGGATCTGAAAATCACCGCAGAGGTGAAGGGACAAGAGGCGAAGCTCACTGCCTTGTCGTTCCGCCTCTTCGATGGTGAGGTGAAGGGACAAGGGAAGATGATCGCTGGAGCAGAGGTGCCGCCCTTTAAAGGGTCAGTCGCACTTCAAGGGCTCCAGCTTGGTCCGGCGCTCAACGCTGTCGCAGACACACCCGTATCGATCAGTGGCACAGCCGGGGCCGTTCTTTCGTTGCAAGGCAAGGGGTTCTCTATGCCGGATCTGACCAAGGCCTTGGAGGGAACAGGTCATCTGGCTGT
>JAOUGT010000138.1 GCA_029865485.1 Nitrospira sp. | reverse complement strand
GTGTTTGATGTCTTCCCGCTCGTGCTCGCTGGCGCGTAGCGTTTTTTTTAAGCGTCAGATTCCACTTGTCGAGCTGATGCCATAAGGCTGTCGTTTTGATCAGAATCCCCTGTTCGGCCAGCCGCTCACACAACTCGGCCAGCGTCATATCCACCTGGGCGCCGAGCCAGGCACGAATATGCGACTCCATGGCCGCGACACGCGACCGGCGATACCCGCCTAATGGCTGAGCGGCTCGCTCGCCGTCCCGTTCGTAACGAGCCTTGACGTGATACACCCAACGGAGACTGACCTCCAGTCGCCGTGCAATTGACGTCGCTCCTTCGCCGCGCTCAAGCCCGCGCAGCACACGGTCCCGTAAATCTTGTGAATAGGCCGCCATGCCTGCCTCCTCCTCGTAGAGAAGGACAGGATACCCCATCTCATGCAAGATTAAATAGAAAACACTCTAGCTCAGTTGCCAATAGCTCCTTCGGTAAGCATCATCCGCCTGCTGTACCCGCGCCCGTTTTCCGCCCATGCAGCAGCCCAGTCACTGTCGATTATGCATTTCTTCCGCTGTTCGCCGCTCCATCTTGAGATTGTCTTGTTCGATTCATGCCTCGCTTTTAGAGTGGAGACATGATCGCGAGTGAGACATCCACGGACCTCTGTCCGAAATGTCAGGCTAAACGGCTTGATGAGTCGGAGGAGTGTGCCCGATGCGGGATTATCTTTGCCAAATACAAACCGCTGACGGCACAGACGCCTTTTGTGACACTCGCGCCAGGGTTTACACAGTCCGGGTGGTTTCTCACAGCCAAGCAGTGGCTGATCGAATCAGACACAACGACGGAATCCATGACGTTTTATGGCCGTGCGTTGGTGTTTGTGGCAATGCTCTGGTGGGGCTGGACGTTCATCGTCACGCCTCTTGAAACCAATTATACTGGCGAGTCCTTCCTTCATCTGGTCAATCTTCCGTTTCATGAGGCTGGCCACATTCTCTTCATCCCCTTTGGTCGCTTCATGACGATTCTAGGTGGAACACTTGGCCAGATTCTCATGCCGATGATCTGTCTCGGGACCTTCCTGGTGAAGACCCATGATCCCTTTGGCGCTTCAGTGGCTCTCTGGTGGATGGCTGAGAGCATGATGGATATCGCGCCTTACATCAACGATGCGCGAGCACTTGATCTCATGCTCCTCGGCGGTGTGACTGGAAAGGAAACCGATGGGCACGACTGGAACAACATTCTGACGATGCTGAATTTGCTGGAATGGGACCATCGCTTAGCCCACCTGATCTACAATCTTGGAATACTTCTGATGTTCGCCTCTTTTCTCTGGGGAGGGGTTCTGTTACAGCGGCACTATTGCCGACTCTCGGAATAACGATCCCTCCTTGCGCGTCTCTTCCAACTCTCTTACGATGGCCCGCGAGGAAAGGGAGTGTGAGGTGTCGCACGTCGTGTTTCGTATCCCTACGCCATCGTGTCTCTGTCTCGCCGTTGCCCTGCTGACGTCATCGGCTTTTGCTCAAGATCAGGGAAACCCGAGCGATGTCGCTTCCAGCCAGCCCATGGCATCCAGTTCTCCATGGCATTACGGGGCATATGTGGATGTCGGCTATGTCGGGAATTTCAACTTCCCCGACAACCACCTTTGGCGCCATCGGGCCACGGCCTCTCATCACAACGAGCTCTCTCCCAACATGGGACTAGCCTATGTGCGGAAGGATGCAACCGTGTCCTCACGCTGGGGGATGGAACTGGGCTTCCAGGGTGGACGGGATTCGGAAGAGTTTGGATTTCTGCTGGGAGAACGGAGCGTGGATGGTGGGGATGTCTTGCGGCATATCCATCGGGCCAACGTTTCGTATCTGGCACCGGCAGGAAATGGACTGTTGGTCACGGTCGGCCTCTTCAACAGCTTGATGGGCTACGAATCGTTGTATGCCAAAGACAATAACAATTACACGCGTTCGTGGATCGCCGACTATACGCCTTACATGATGTTCGGGGCGAACGCGCAGTATTCGGTCAATGATCGTCTGACCCTGACCGCGTTTGTCATCAACCGTTACTTTCATCTCGCGTATACCGTCGCGCAACCGTCCTATGGGGGACGGTGGTCGTACAAACTCACCCCACAGCTCACGGCGACCCAAACGATCTATTGGGGACCCGATCAAAGGAATACGGCGATCCAGTATTGGCGGTTGTATGGGAATCATATTCTGGAGTGGAAGGGCGAGGATGTGACTGTGGCGGCATCCTTCGACATCGGCACTGAGAATGTTGTTGATCAGCCTGGCAGCCCACGCGCCTTCGTGATGGGTGGGAATCTGGTGCTGAAGTGGCATGTGAGCGGCCCCTGGTCGGTGGCGTTGAGGCCGGAGTTTTACTGGGATCGCAATGGTCGATGGACGGGCGCCGAGCAGTTTGTGAAAGCCATGACCTCGACGGTTGAATACGAGGTTCCATACAACTGGACCACAATAGCTGTTCGCGTTGAGCATCGGTACGATGAATCAACGGGAGTGGGCGGCGGGTTTTTCAAGGGCGGGGAGAGCCGTCCTGGTGTCGCCGCTCTGACTCCGGGGCAGCATCTCTTCTTGGTGGGTGTCCTCTTGAGCTTCGATTCACCGTGAACGTAGCGATCGTGCCGATCAGAGCAGTCTCTATTTGAGGTGTTGCAGCTGTTCGGCAATCCGTTGGCCGAGGGCCTGGATGGCCGCCTGCTTCGCCTCTTGAAGTGCCGTGGCCTCCTCGACGAAGGCTGCCGATCCCTTTACCTTTGATTGCCCTTCAACGGTCTGCATAGGGGCGTGCCAGTCGGAGTGGACGGCCCAGAGGCTTCCCGTGGCTATCACGAGCGCGTCGATTTCGGTGCCAGGAAGGAGATAGGCCCCGATGAGGGTCGGATACAACCAGGCAAAGCGGTTGTTGTACCGGTCGATGGCGGCGATTCCATCGATGATGACAACGAGATCGACTCCAAACCGAGCCCCCACCAGTCGGAGCCCCTTGATATCGTCGCTTCGCACGGTGACGTCCCTCAGCACAAATGTATCTGCAAGGAGTCGTTCATCTTGCAGTGGGGTCAGCTCGCGGAGGAGGTGATCCCGATCTACGCTCAACCACTCGACCTTCCTGATGGATGCAGTGTTGGGACCATTGTGTTCGGCAAAAAAGACTCCGAGGCGGAATGGTGGGGACGGGCGAGCGTTCTGAGGCGAGAGCGGTTGGCTTTCTTGTGAAGTAGGGGTGGCATGTAGTCGTTCGCCCATTGCTGTTCGGTTGAACCCTTGGCTGCTCATGCACCCTGTCGAGAAGAGAATGATCAACAGCAAGATGACCTTGGCCGTTCGCATCAGTGGGTTTTGGTGGCTTCTTCGGGCTGTAGGGATCTCTTTAGCGAAAAAGGCCGTTTCTTGTAACATCAACACTCCGGACACCGGTCTTGCTCCTTCTGCTGACGAGCAACCTTACTCAACGATTGGAAGAATACGATCAGCCACTGCCTGTACGACGGCTTCCTCTTCACTCGCCGCTTTCGGGCCCTTGAAGCTCAGAATCGTTCCTCCATGACTCGGTGCCTGAATCGTGGCACTGACCTCAACTCGATCTCCATCTTCGACCTCTGGGTCGCGGACGACCGGTCTGCCACAGATCCCCAAGACGGCCACAGAAATGGTCGCTTCATCCTCCTCCAGGCGGAAGAGGTATGCTCCATAACAGGGGTCCCCACTCGCCAAGGTGTAAGGGGCTAGTGGCTGCACATCTCGTACGGTACCTCGCATAGTCACATGTCGAAGATGGTAGATCTTCGGCTCCTCGAGAATCTGCTGGATGCTCGTGGGTTCCTCGGCGAGGACCAGGGATGAGGACATGATTGAGGTCGATAGTGCGAGGTAGCAGAGGCGGTGAGTTGGATGACGAATCATGAGTGGAGACTGATTGGATTTGGGGTCATCTTAGCATGTTCTTCATGGGAAACCCGCAGCAGCTTTCACTGAGACACCCGCCCCGTTATAATCCAGCCTCATTGAGTCAAGGAGGATGATGGGTATGGGACATGAGCAACGACTCCGGGCCTTTATCGCGGAGACACGGCCGAGGTTCGAGAATCTTTTGGGACAGATGGTGGAAGTGCCGTCGATCAGTATGGATTCATCTCGTGTGGACGATATGCGGCGTATGGCCGAGCTCGCGAAGCAGTATCTGGATGATCTGGGGGCCAATCCACAAATCGTCGAGACCGGTGGGTATCCTCTCGTGTCAGGTGGGTGGACCGTGGGGACCCAGTATCCCACTGTCACGATTTACAACCATCTGGATGTCCAGCCTGCGCAGGAGCCTGAGTGGAAACAGGCTCCGTTCGCCTTTCGAAACGATCGCGGGATCTACCATGGCCGGGGGGCGACTGACGACAAGGGACCGGCCCTCGCGGGGCTGTTCGGTGCTCGGTATGCGATCGAGCAAGGGGTGCCGATCAATATCCGTTTCCTCTGGGAGCTCGAAGAAGAGATTGGCAGTCCGCATTTTCGCGCGGGTCTCAAAGATCGTGTGGCGGTTCCGAAACCGGATTCGGTCATCGTGTCGGATACCATCTGGATCGCCAAGGGGCGGCCTGCGGTCCCCTATGGTTTGCGTGGTCTGCTCGGCGCACGCTTGGTCTTGCGTACCGGGGAAAAGGATGCACATTCCGGTGTCACAGGGGGGGCGGCTCGGAACCCGCTGGCCGAACTGATGGAAGTGGCCACCGCGTGCGTGGATGCCAGAACGGGGAGAGTAAGGATTCCTGGCTTCTATGATGAGGTGGTTGAACCAACGAAGGCGGAGGTCAAGAGCTTCCTGAAATCAGGTTTCCGGGTCAAGGGGTTCAAAGATGCCTATGGGTTCCGGTCGCTACGGGTTCAGGATCCGGCCGATGTCTTGCGGCGGATTTGGGCGTCGCCCACTTTCGAGATACATGGTCTCAGCGGTGGCTACCATGGACAGGGTGTGAAAACCATCGTGCCAGGCCATGCCGAGCTGAAGGTCAGCATGCGACTGGTTCCCAATCAGGTTCCGGAACGCGTGTTTGCCCTCTTCAAACAATATGTCGCCAAGATTAATCCGACTATTAAGGTAGAGCGAGAGGGGATGCTCCATCCATTTATGGGGGACTTTACTGGGCCTTATGTGGATTGTGTGAAGCGGGCGGTGAAAGCGGGATTTGGTAAAGAACCAGCCTTCGTGCGCGAGGGGGGATCCATTGGCGCGGTCGTTACGATGCAGAACATGTGGAAGGTTCCAATCCTTTTCATGGGACTCAGCCTGCCGGAACATGGCTATCATGCTCCCAATGAATATTTCGATTGGGGGCAAGCCTCCGGGGGTGTGAAGGCATTCGCCTGTTACTTTGAAGAGTTAGCACGAATGGGAAATGGTTAGAGACAAGATGTAGCTCTAATTGTGTAGCTTGATTATGGGACCTACAAGGGCCAGTTTTGAACAGAGTTTCACAAAAATTGGTTGACTGTGTTGTTTCTTCTGCAGTGATGGGATGAAATTTCCCAACTCTTAACGATTCCGATCCCATAAGTCATTGAAAGTGTGAGCGAGGCAAAGCCTGCCGTTTCAATGATAGGGCATAGAAGTTGCTCACCAGTAAAATGGGCAAGCACCATGACAGTTGAATGTACAAGGATTGGTTAGGTATCCTGGCGGCCTATGGGTAGCGATTCAGCGCAGGTCGTGGTTGTCATGGTCAGTACGGCAAACCAAGAGGAAGCAGCAAAAATTGCCGACTTGGTGGTGCGGTCTCGGCTAGCGGCTTGCGCTTCAACTGTTCCCACAGTCCAGTCGACCTACTGGTGGGAAGGAAAGATTGTGCAGGATCAAGAAACACTTATCTTCATGAAAACAACATCCGATAAAGTCTTAGCTCTTCAGGAGACGGTTCTCAAAGTTCACTCTTATAAGGTCCCTGAAATTATAGCGATTTCAGCCGAACATGGATTCCAGCCGTATCTTGACTGGGTACGGAACGAGGTGTCCTAGCTCATGTCGTTGGTATGGCTCAAGGGACACACTGGTTTTGAGGGGGGTTGACCGGGAGGAAGGGAAGTCGGTAACGTAGCGTTCACCACCGGGTAACCCTATCAGGATCAATTGGCAGGGGGGCGATCATTATGGCTCAGACAACGAATCAAGACGGCGGGACCTACACGGTGGTCGTCTTTCGAGGATCCACTGCAAAGCCGCTGCGCTTTAGCTTTTCGAAAAGGCTTCTCAGGACGCTGCTGACCTGTGTAGGTCTCCTTGTTGTCGCCGATCTGCTTGTCGTTTCCCACTACGTCGTAAGGACGGGAGAGGTATGGGAGCTCTCGGCCTTCCGCACGGAAGCGATGAGTGCTCGTGAGCAGACTGCGGCATTCACGGCCGCCATTGATGATCTTAAGAAGCGAATTGGGGCCATGAACGAAGTCAATCAACGACTTCGGGTGATGTTGGGAATAGAAGTCCCGAAGTCAGGTGATATGGTGAATGGGCGAGGTGGCGAGGATGTTCCCATTCTTGAAGGAGGGGCCATGCCCGGCGTGAGTGGGAATGCGAGTGCGGGACCCGCGAGTTCGGGAAGTGCCAAGGATGGAGGAGAGAGAGCCAACCAGGAGTCTGCTGTAGGTATTGACCAATCCCAAAATCATCTTGAAGCGGTGGCGGCAGTGAAGGGTGGTCTGGAATGGCTCTCGAAGGCAACCACAGCCCAAGAGCGTATCTTGTCAGAGTTGTCGGAGGCTGCAGCGCAGCGCTCTTCTCGGTGGGCCTCGACACCTTCTATTTGGCCGGTGAAGGGGTGGGTGACCTCAGGGTTTGGCCCTCGGATTTCTCCTTTCACAGAGAAGCCAGCGTGGCATGATGGGTTGGATATTGGGGCGGCCCCCAATACGCCGGTTCGCGCGCCGGCACAAGGGCGGATAACCTCAATTGGCTATGATCCCAAGCTTGGGAACATGGTTCGCGTTGATCATGGGTTTGGAGTTGAAACGCTCTACGGACATTTGGCCAAGGCTTTGGTGAAAGAAGGTCAGAGAGTCGATCGTGGCGATGTCATCGCGTTGGTCGGCAGTTCAGGTCTGTCGACTGGTCCTCACCTGCACTATATGGTGAAACTAAACGGCCAGGCGCTGGACCCGACCAAGTACATCTTAGAATAGTACGGTGAGTGTGTAGCGCTCACGAAGCCACTGTCCTCCTGCTGCCGGTTATCTGCTGCTCCTCGTCTAGAGTCGAGTCCTGTTAGCCTCCTCCAACCCTTCATCGTTCAATGAATAGTGATATACTCCGGCCCTGTCTGATTGAGCTCAAGTTAGCGTGAGTGTCTCTTGACTGACATCCAAATTGCCCAATCCGTACCCCCTCGCCCCATTCTTGAAATCGGGGCTCAGCTGGGGATCAGTGCAGAGGAGCTGACCTGCTACGGGAAGGATAAGGCCAAAGTTTCGCTCCAGATAATGGATCGGCTTACGGACAAGCCGAAAGGCCATTATGTCCTTGTCACGGCGATTAATCCAACCCCTCTAGGCGAGGGAAAAACGACGACGTCAATTGGCTTGGGTATGGGGCTTGCTCGGTTGGGGCATCGCACTGCTCTCACGCTACGACAACCCTCGCTCGGTCCGGTATTTGGCGTGAAAGGAGGCGGTACGGGAGGGGGACTTGCCCAAGTCATTCCCATGGAGGAGATCAACCTTCATCTGACCGGGGATGCCCATGCGGTGGCCTCCAGCCATAATCTGCTCTCTGCCTTTGTAGACAATCACCTGTTTCATGGAAACCAGCTCTCGATTGATCCACAAAAGGTCACTTGGCCACGAACACTGAACGTCAATGATCGGGCCCTTCGGGAAATTGTCCTGGGCGAAGGGACGGGCGGACGGCACGGCCAGTTTGTCATTACCGAGGCATCGGAGATCATGGCGGTCTTGGCCTTGGCAAAGGATCGGCGAGATCTTCGGGAGCGTCTCAGTCGCATCGTCGTTGGACTGACAACGTCTGGAAGGCCGGTCAGGGCTGACGAGCTTGGGTGTGTGGGCGCGATGGAGGTCCTTCTCAAGGACGCGTTGAAGCCGAATTTGGTTCAAACCTTGGAAGGAACCCCGGCGTTCGTGCATACGGGTCCCTTCGGGAATATTGCCCACGGCAATTGCTCGGTCATCTCCGACGCGATTGCGTTGCGATGTGCCGAGTTCGTGGTCACAGAAGCAGGATTCGGGAGTGATCTGGGGGCAGAAAAGTTCTTTAACATCAAGTGCCGGGTCTCAGGCTATGCACCGGCAGTGGCGGTGGTCGTTGCGACATTGCGGGCATTAAAGCTTCATGGCGGGGGAGGCGTGGCCAAAGCGGGTGTGCCGCTGCCAGCAAGCCTGACGGGGCCAAATCAGGAAGCCTTATCGAAGGGAATCGCGAATTTGGCGCAGCATGTAGCCAACGTACGGGCACATGGGGTACCGGTGGTTGTTGCGGTGAATGCCTTCAAGGATGATCCGCAGGACGAACTAGATTGGGTGCGGGAACAGTCGATAACGATGGGAGCGGTGGATGCTGCCGTCTCGACTCATTGGGCGGACGGAGGAAAGGGGTCGGAACAGCTGGCAGCCGCTGTGGCTCAGGCAGTCAAAACGCCAGGGAAGTTCACGCATCTCTACGACCTGTCATGGCCGATCAAGAAAAAGATCGAAACGATCGCCATGAGGATGTATGGAGCAGCAGGAGTTCAATTCGAACCGGAGGCAGAACGCCAAATAGAGACGGCCGAAGCTTTGGGATATGGGAACTTGCCTGTCTGTATGGCCAAGACCCCGCTCTCGCTCTCACACGATGCGGCACTGAAGGGAAGGCCAACGGGGTTTGTTGTTCCGATCAAAGAACTCAGAATCCTGGCCGGCGCCGGATTTGTGACCGCCGTCTGTTCGGGGATTCAGCTGATGCCAGGCTTACCCAAGAAACCGGCCGGTGAAAGGATCAGCCTTGATGCAACCAGCGGGAAAATCGTGGGCCTTTCGTAACCCCGTCAGCGCTGCTTCAGATACCGGAAGAATTCGGAGTCCGGGCTCATCACCAACGTCGACCCGTCTTTAAACGCGCTCTTGTAGGCTTCCATCGAGCGGGTAAATTCGAAAAACTTCAAGTCTTGTCGG
>JAOUGT010000137.1 GCA_029865485.1 Nitrospira sp. | reverse complement strand
CTCATCATGGCCATGGTGGCAACTGCGACCCGACGCGGGAAGGCCTGTGGGGCTTGATCGCTCAACAGCGGGTCGGCAACCGATCCGGACGTCTTGAGCCCAGGGCCATCAAGCGACGGCCAAAGCCCTACCCACTGCTCACCAAACCACGGGCAATTGCCAGAGAGGACATCCGCACCTATGGCCATCCCGCGAAGCTTAAGTAAGTGCCATTCGGGTCAGACCCCTTACTTCAAGGCCGTCGATAGCGCCTCTCGTTGGCACCTGATTAATGACACCGAGAAAATCTCCAATACCAGCTGCAAACCCTGCCCTACCCTGACCCAACTCGGGTGATACATCACCACCCATCCCGTCCATCGATTCAGCCGGTGTCCCTTGCGGCGACAGAAGTTCTTCTGCGAGAACCACCACAACCCCGGCATGTGGTCTTCTAGAAGAGACTCGAAAGTATTCGGTCAGACGCACCAGTTGAGCAATCTCACGGCTCAATGCGTTTCCCCTGCCGTACCAGCAACCCTGCCCTCGTATCAATGCTCACCAGCAGCTCATGAAGACTGAAGAGCAGGATGGCCCCTTCACACATCAGGCGCCAGACCAGATTGCCGACCACGAGGGCCGCGATTCCGCCAAGGCGGGTAAAAATTGGTCCAACCCCGTACTCATCCAGCGCATCGGGGGACAGGATCGACAACAGCCCTGCAGCGGTGATGAAGCAGGCTCCGACAAAGTAGACCACTTTAATCAGCTGCGGAGTCACCAATTCCCGAAAGGAAAAATACTCCGCGTAGAAGCTCATGTACCTTACCGCTTTCCCTCGCGATGGACTCAAGGCCTGCTCACACATGGAGCACTTGGTGGCCGTGGCCTCATTTTCCGTCAAACATTGTGGGCATTTCATAGGTTCTTCCTCCGGTCAGCGGTTCAAGAATACGCGCAGGCACTTCATGCAGCTTATCTGAGTTCCGAGTCAGAGGCGAGAGCAGAGTCTACCGTTCACACTCTGCACAATTTCTGTGACAGCTTTGATTTTTCCCACCTTGAATTGGAACGCCAACTCGTGTACAACCGCCCTCCGCGAAGAGACCCTGCAGAAAGAGCCGTATACAAAAAAGGAGTCGAAATGGGAGCACAATGGTCCCTGAGTCAAGAAGAAGAAGACCTGAATCGTCAGCGCTTGTTTCGAAAGGCACGGAAAGGCGACGAGAAAGCCCAACAGGAACTACAAGAAGTCTATGGCGTGCGCTTATGGGCGGAGCATGAACGGGCAGAGTTGGTGTACGAAAATCCCAGACATGCTGCCAAACGGGGTAGCCAGAAGTCATAAACATTCCGACGGCAGGCCACCGACCTGCACACCTGCCCCTGTATCCCTTGCGCAACCTCACACCACTTCCGGAGAAAAGCGAATGGGTGTTTACCAAGCGAACCGAAACACCGTATACTGCGCGATCTCGTACGGCTTGAACAGGCCGTGTGCTCAGGAAGTTGAGTCAATCAAAGGCAGCCATAAGAAGATATGGGCTCATCCCGTCGCCAAGAACAATCTGATTGGCTCCGGGTCGAGCGAGCTTGGTTTGGAGGGGTGACGGAGCGGCCGAACGTGCCGGTCTTGAAAACAGATTTAGACCCTCAAGAAGCTCCGAAAACCGCATAAACAAAGGCTTCTGATTGGACAGGATGGGTCATCTGTGGCTCATCCTGTGTTCATTTCCGCGCCCCAAGTGGACCCCGCTAACGACGTACATTCTTACCTGCTGATCCTACCTTCCCTACCTCTCTTCCTCTAACACCGATACCGCTCTCTCACAACCGGCACACCCCCCCACCGGCATTGGCAATCGGTCCCATTTGGGGTTTGCCCCACCAGGACACAAATGGCCATAGAACCGCTGACAAACGGGATTCCCCCAATTTCAACCCACGAACGCGCTACAGACCAGGAGTCCATGCAGACCGGTAGGAGCGGAGAGTCCAGCCCATGTGTCTGTTCGGGCAGGTCTGCTAAGCCTGGAATACTAGTCCGAGTTTGAACTATTTAGCACTTCTTGAGCTGAGCCGTTAGCTCATCAATACATTTGTGATGCCCTGGAATGTGGCCATGCGGAAAGTGCGATTTTTTTCTCCACCTTGGACAAATCCAGATTTGTCGCCTTCGTTGCAAGGTACGCCCAGATTTCTGCAAGGTCGGCTTCCGCCGTGTCCGTGAGACGAAGGGTCAGGGTTTGGCTAATAATTTCCTCCCTCGCGCCATAATTTTTTTCTCGGATCAACGTCGGTGACGCGCCCAGCGGCAAGATCCGCCACGAGACACGTCTCTTGACAGATCCACGAAAGAATGTGACATTATGTCACATGCGGCCGGGATCGTTACGGGAACTCCGAAAGACGCTGGGGATGACGCAGGAGACCCTCGCTCAGACGCTTCACTGCACCCGCCGATCCATCATTCGCTATGAAGATGGCAGTTTCCCCATTCCCATGACGGTGGAACTGGCCTTGATGCAACTCAGCTCTGCACAAATCCCTCTGGCAGGGGTGGTCGCAGCTGGGGAGCCCATTGAGCCGATTCCTCAGATGGAACGCGTCGAGGTGCCGAAGAGCATGGTGGGCCGTGGCGAGACGTTCTCCCTTCGAGTGAAAGGCACGTCCATGCAGAATGAAGGGATCTGTCCGGGTGACATCGTCGTGGTGCAGAAGCACGCCACGGCCCGCAATGGACAGACGGTCATTGCCTTGGTGAATGGCGAGGCCACGATCAAGACCTATTACCGCAAGGCGGGCACAGTGGAACTCCATCCCGCCAACGATGCCATGCAGCCCATCATCATTAAGGCCTCGGACAGCTTCCAGATCGAAGGGATCGTCGTCGGCGTGATTCGTCACCTGCGAAAGTGAGGCACAGGCTGTTGGCACCATGGAGCGTCAGATCATCTGCGTTGGCATTCCCTCCTTCCAAGTCGCCGTCGCTCGGCTCCATGATCCGGCTCTGAGTACCCGACCCGTTGCGATTGCCTCGTTGAATTCATCTCGTGCTCTGCTCTGTGAAGTGTCACGAGAAGCTGAACAGGCAGGGCTTACGGTGGGGATATCCGTCGATCACGCGCGGCGGGTCTGTCCGTCGCTTCATGTGCTGGCCCCGAATCCAGCTCAAGTCCGCACTGCGGACGCATCCCTGCTGCGCGTGGTCGCTCGGTATGCCCCGGTGTGGGAGCTGTCACAACCCGGCTCGTTCCTGATGGATGTCACCGGGACAGGACGACTCTTCGGACCGGCCTATGATGTCGCGGCGAAGGTGCAGCAGGAGATTCTGGACCAGTATGGACTCGATGGCGTAGCAGGCGTCGGGAGCAACAAACTGATTGCTCAAACCGCTGCGGCATTGATCGCGCCCTCGGAACTGTACGATGTCCGACCCGGATCTGAAGCCGTCTTCATGTCTCCTCTTTCCATCCGCACGCTGCCGGGTCTGCAACGGCCTTGTATGCGACAGGTCGTCCAACTCCTCGACGATCTCAATCTCTGCACCTTGGGAGAGGTAGCCGAGAGTCCGCTTGATGCGCTGGAACTGGCCCTTGGCGACTATGCCGGGCCACTGTCACGTTGGGCCCAGGGGATCGACTCCCTATCGGTGCTCCCTCCGGCGGTTCAGCCGAGCCTGGACGAGACGGTCCTCTTTGACCCGGATGAGATCGATGATCCGGTTCTCATCGGACGAGCCCTCGACGCGCTCCAACGGCTCTGCCGAACCCTCCGCAGTCAGCGTCGAGTCTGCGGAAGTCTCTCGCTCACGATTCGGTATAGCGATCAGATCGAGGTCAGGAAACGAGCACGATGTGATCTCGACACCTGTTGGGAATATGACCTATCCCCCACCGTCACCGCTCTCTTTTACCACTGCATGCGTCGACGGATTCGTCTCAGGGCCATGACGCTGTGTCTGACCGGCCTCACGACCTATGCGGAGCAAAGCCTCCTCTTCGATGAACGACCACTCGACGACCAACGACGGCGTGATCGAGCCACGAAACTCGCGGTGGCGCTCGATACACTCAAAACCCGATTCGGTGACCAGGTGATTCGATACGGGAGACCTCACTGAGTGTCATTTGTTCATCTCCACACCCATTCGTCCTATTCCGCCATGTCAGGGGTCCCCACCCTTGAGGCGCTGTGTCACGCCGCCCGTACACAGCACGCGGACTTCCTCGCCCTGACCGATACGAACGGATTGTATGGCGCGATTCGATTTCTAGAGGAAGCCAGAGCGGTTGGTCTCAAACCGATTCTTGGTGCTGAACTTGTACACAATTCTCACCGTGCCGTGCTGCTCGCCAAGACCATTACCGGCTACGCCAACCTCTGCCGGATTCTCTCGGCTCGGCACTGTGACAAGTCGTTCGACTTCATCACGACCGTCGCCCAACATCGAGTAGGGCTGGTGGTGCTGTCCGATGACTGGTCTGCGTTGAACGCTTGGCGTGCCGATTCGAAGGAAGATCTCTACGTGGAACTGACACCAGGTCCAACTCTCGCCGATGCGGTGGCGCTCAGTCGAGCCCAACAGCTTCCTCCTGTGGCGACAACTCGCGCGCAATTCCTCTCCGCTGCCGACTACCAAGCCCATCGGCTCTTGCGCGCCATCGCCGAGAACACGACGCTCTCTCGATTGAAAGTGGATCAATGTTGTCTGCCTTCGCAGTGGCTCAGGCCGGAAGCTCAGCTCGCTCGTGCACTGCCGCATGTCCCGGAGGCCGTATCCAATGCCGGTCGAATTGCGGAGTCCTGTTACACCGATTGGGACTTCAAGCAGACGATCTTTCCGTCCTTCCGCCACCTATCTTCGGAACAAGCCTATGAGACCTTGCGAGAGAAAACCTACCAAGGCGCCAGATGGCGCTATGGCACCCTCTCGACGGCCGTCCTTCAGCGGATCGAGAAGGAACTCATCGTGATTCACGACAAGGGCTATGCCGACTATTTTCTCGTGGTCGATGAGATCGTGCGCCAGGCCCCACGGACCTGTGGACGTGGCTCAGCCGCCGCCTCAATCGTGTCCTATTGTCTCGGCATCACACATGTTGATCCCATTCGACACAACCTCCTGTTTGAGCGGTTCCTGAACCCTGGCCGTCATGATCCGCCGGACATCGACATCGACTTTCCCTGGGACGAACGACCGTTCATTCTGGAGCGGGTCTTCAAGCAGTATGGCCACCAGCACGCGGCGATGGTGGCGAATCAGAACACGATCGCCACGCGTGCCGCCTTGCGCGAGATCGCAAAGGTCTATGGTTTGCCAGCCGGTGAGATCGGCAAAGCATTGAACTTCCTTCAGCGACGGGCGGACTTCGTCGATGTTCAACCCGAGATGACGGTGCAAGACTGGGCACGGGACGTCTGTAGAGCCTTAAACTTAAGAACTCCGTGGCTGGAGATCCTCTATTGGTCAACGCAGCTCGACGGACACTTCCGGAATCTGGGGCTCCATCCCGGAGGCGTGGTATTGGTTCCCGATGAAATCCGGCGCTATGTGCCAGTTCAGATCTCGGCTTCACATTCGCCGGTGATTCAATGGGAGAAGGACCAGACGGAAGAAGCGGGGCTCGTGAAGATCGATCTTCTCGGCAATCGCTCGCTCGCCGTCATCCGTGATGCCATCGCAGCTGTTGCGCGCAATACCGGACGTGTCATCGACTACGCGACCTGGGACCCGATCAATGATCCAGCGACGAACGACCTGATTCGGCGAGGCGAGACGATGGGATGCTTTTATGTCGAGTCTCCCGCGACGAGACTCTTACTCAAGAAACTCTGGGGTGGGATGCCACCAGATCGACGAGCCGTCGCGGATGTCTTTGAGTACCTGGTCGTCGTGTCCTCCATTATTCGCCCGGCAGCCAATGTCTACGCCGATGAGTTTGTGTGTCGAGCACATGGACAGCGGTATCGCTCGCTGCATCCCCTGCTCGATGAGGGTCTCGCTGAAACACATGGGATCATGGTCTATCAAGAAGATGTGATGAAGGTGGCGGTGGCCTTAGGTGGGTTCTCCATCGAAGACGGCGATCAGCTCAGGAAGGTGTTGAGCAAGAAACACAAGGAACGGCAGCTCCGGGACTATCAACGACAGTTTTACGACGGCGCGTCAGCCCGTGGAATACAGCGCTCTGTAATCGATGACATTTGGAACATGATTATGAGCTTTTCCGGCTATAGCTTCTGTAAGCCGCACAGTGCCAGCTATGCCCAAGTGAGTTTCAAGTCGGCTTATCTACGCGCGCGCTATCCAGCGGAGTTCATCGCCGCGGTCGTCAGCAATCACGGCGGATACTACACCGCGTTTGCCTACCTGTCGGAAGGCAGACGGATGGGGTTGACGATTCTGCCATCGGACATCAACGCGAGCGTCTGGGCCTACACAGGATCGGGGAAGACGGTGCGTGTCGGGTTCATGCAGATCAAGTCCTTGCAGGAAGAAGTAGCCAAGAATCTCATTGCTGAGCGACAGGCGAATGGTCCCTATCGGTCGCTCGCTGATTGTGTAGCTCGGGTGAAGCCGGATCTGGCCCAAGCGAAGCTGCTCATCAAAGCGGGCTGTTTGGATTCGATCGCCGGAGACCTGACGAGACCGGCCTTGCTCTGGCGACTCTTGGCGTCACAAGCAGTAAAGCCGCCATCCTTTATTCCTGTTCCGGCGGGCTACTCGTTTCAGAAGTCCTTATCGCACGAGCTCGCCCTTTTTGGGTTTCCATTGTGTTGTCATCCGCTGGACCTCTTCAAAGCGGCGTATCAGGACCTTCCCATCACATTTGCGAAGGATCTGAGACAGCATATCGGAGGGGAAGTGACACTCATCGGCTGGCTCATTACAGAGAAGATCGTTTCAACCAAGAAGGGTGAGCCAATGGAGTTTATGACTTTGGAGGATCAGACGGGGCTTTACGATGCAACCCTGTTTCCTAACACCTACCGGCAGTACTGCCATCTCCTAGCTACGAATCAAGCCTATGTCGTGACAGGCCTGGTCGAAGAGCACTTCTCAACCATCACCGTCACAGTGAAGACACTCCGATTATTGAGCCCCCGAACAGTGCTAACAGCTGTTGAGGAGATGAGCGCCTAACAGATACACTCCTGCTCCCATGGCGCTTTCCCCACTGATTCGATTCGGCACCTCCACCTGGACCTATGAAGGCTGGCAAGGCCAGGTCTATCTCAAGAAGTACGCAAAGACCGTGTTTGCACGGGAATGTCTCGGCGAGTATTGCCAGTATCTCTACAACGGTGAACCGCTCTTCCGCACCGTCAGCAGTGACTCCACATTCTACCGGCCACCAACCGCGAACCAGCTTCGGCATTACCTCAATCAGATTCCGGAAGACTTTGAGATGTGTTTCAAGGTCTGGGAAGAACTCACCGTCCCGCAGTGGGCGAAGCAGCCACGGTATGGAGTTAAGGCTGGACAACCGAATCCCCGCTTCCTCGATGCCAAACTGTTCAATGATCTGGTGCTAACGTCCTATCGAGACGCGAAGTTTGAACCCCACACCGGCCCCTTTCTCTTCGAATTCCAACGGCACGGGATGTTGAACGAAGACTTCTGCTCGCGACTGGATGCCTTCTTTGGCCAGCTCCCCAAGGACTTTCGATACGCGGTTGAAATTCGGAATGCCGGATTACTCGGATCAGAATATCGGAAGGTCTTAGAGACTCACGGCGTCGCCCATGTCTACAATCATTGGTCCTACATGCCGTCGTTGGCTGAACAGCATCAACGTATGGAACACTTCACGGCGCCATTCACGGTCCTGCGTCTATTGACACCGCTCAGGATGTCTTATGAAGCCGCGAAGAAACGAGCGGAGCCGTACACGAAAATCGTAGAAGAACTCCCGGACATGCGGCGAGACACGGTAGGACTGGTGAAGAAAGCGGTGGAAGAGAATCTAAAGGCGTATATCTTGGCGAATAACCGCAGCGAAGGGAATGCACCGCTGACGATTCAAGCCCTACGGACTGCGCTGCAAGCCGCGCGGCTGTGAAGATTTGTACGCCTTTCCGACCCGTCCCCACAAGTCCTCATCAGAACAGTGAAACACCGCTCCATGAGCGGCGTGTGGCTGTTTTACGGGTTCAGTTTGGCTCAGTCCAATTGAGGGGAATTTAGGCCAATTGTGCTCTCACGAGAACACGCCGGGAACACGTAGGGTTAGTATCTAGAGACTGCACATTCGCACCTCAATACCACGGAAGTGTGAAGGGAGGCCCTCAGGCGACCAAGAGCTTCCCCATGAAGCCGCTCGGTCTTAGGGTTCCACATCCATGGCTGATCCCTCCCTGCTAGATCAGCCACCATCTACTCAGTTCACCCGGCCTTTGCCTGAGAGGGGAGCAGCATAATCCATTCGACGCTTCGCCGGCGGTTCTGGTGTATCAGAAACAACTCTGCTACATTCGAAGCTGTCGTTCGTGCGAGTTAAGGGGGGGGGTCCTTCATGACCGCGAAAACGTTAGATCAGCACATTGAAACGAGGCCTGATATTGCCAGGGGAAAACCCCGTATTGCAGGCCATCGTATTACCGTGCGCGATATTGTCATATGGCATGAACGGTTGGGGAAAGGTGTCGATGAAATCGCCAGCGACTACGGTCTGACGCTGGCTGATGTCCATGCTGCTCTCGCATACTATTTCGATCATCGCGCCGACATCGACAGAGGCATGGCTGACGGCCAGGCCTTTGCCGACTCCTTGCGCCACGCCCTTTAAGCTCAAGCACAAGCTGAATGTAGGGAAAAATTAAGTCTATCTCGACGAACACGTTCCCAGAGCCGTTGTGCAAGGCTTACGCGAACGAGGCGTTGATATCAAGACAGTGGGTGAAGCAGGTCTCCTCAGCGCACCCGATACCGTACATATACAACGAGCCCGTGCTGAACGGCGGGTGATTCTTACACAAGATAGCGATTTCCTCCGTCTCCATGCTGCTGGGTATCCTCATTGTGGCATTGTGTATACCCCACAAGGAGCGTCGATTGGAGAGACCATTCATGGCTTGATGTGACTCCACCAGGTCCTCGATGCGGACGAGATGGAAGGACACGTCGAGTTTCTGCAAGAAGCCCGTGCCACGCTCTCTTCGCCCTCGTTGAGGGTTCACAGCATCCCGCATTACTGTTGATACGAAAACACCTGCCTACCGTTGAGACAACGGGCATCTCATG
>JAOUGT010000136.1 GCA_029865485.1 Nitrospira sp. | reverse complement strand
GTCGCAATGGTTGCGCCTGGTTCATACACATCGAGCAAGGCGTTGTAGGGCGAGCCCTGGTAACCAAGGTATTCCGCTTCTTCACGCTTGAGCTGGAGCACTGTGCGAAGGTTCGGGAGGAACATTGAAAACTTGTTGTGCTCTTTGGCCTCTGCCCAAACCTGTTGGGCAAGGGAACATTCCCGACTGAGCTTCATCACAAAGTCCGATGGGAGTTTCTGTGCGCGGCTGAAGTCTCGCCACACTTCCCGCAACAGCGACCTGGACGGTTCATCCCAGGTGTCGCCTGGTTGATCGGCAGCCTGGCCGGTCGCCGGATCAACCCATTGAGACAAGAGCGACTGGACATCCGGTGACACCAACTTCTGATGAGCGATGCCTTGAAGCACCGCAATCTGTTCAGCCCTCGCTTCTCCACCACCGGTCGGCATGTAGGTTTCCTGATCCCAAGACAACACCGAAGCGGCACTGTTGATGCGTTGAATCTCCAAGAGTCTTGTTGTGAGAGGTTCTAACGTCGCGAGGGTTTTCAAATCGGCCTCCTGTTCCCTGTGCTAAGATTCGCACTTGTCATTCGGTGGTCGGGCGCAGTGTACGCAAGGGGCGACGGGTTTTCAATTCATTGAAAGGGATGCTCATGGAGAAGTTAGTTTCATCCGAGATCGAAGCGTACGCTGAGAGGCATTCCATGTCGGAGTCCGCTATCTGTCGAGCCCTGCGCGAAGAGACTCAGCGGACTGTGGAATATCCCCAGATGGTGGTCGGTCCTCTTGAGGGGGCATTTCTGAAGATGATGACGCAGCTGGTCGGTGCGAAGCGCGTGCTTGAAATCGGCATGTCCACAGGTTACAGCGCGCTCTGCTTCGCTGAAGCGTTGCCGGACGATGGAACGGTCATCACCTGTGAGATCAATGAACAATCAGCAGCAGTAGCCCGACGCTATTTCGCCCAGGCGTCATGTGGAAACAAGATCAGCATCCGTATGGGGCCGGCGCTCGACACGATGAGAACGCTTACCGGTCCGTTCGATCTCATCTTCATCGATGCCGACAAAACCAATTATTTGAACTACTATCGACGTTCGCTCGACTTGCTCGCCCCAGACGGCGTCATCCTGATCGACAATGTGCTTTGGAGCGGAGAAGTGTTAAAGCAGCCACCGCCGGACGAGTCCACGGCTGCCATTCAGGAGTTGAACCGCACTGTTGCGGCTGATCCGCGTGTGAGCTCGGTGCTGGTGACGATCAGAGATGGGATTCTGGTGATAAGAAGAACGGGATAGTTGGATGGTTGACTTGTCCCACTGAGAAGGAACAAGGTCAAGATCACATGGTTCAAGATAAGCCACGCAACCACCTGCAGCCAAGGCAAGTCTTTCTCTTCAGCGGTCACATGATTGATGCGCCGACGAGGCCGACGCCGCGATTTCCCGCAGCGAAGGAACTGATTGCTGCGCAGAAGATTGCAGAGGCCCTGGGGCATCTGGAGGCTGGTCCTGATGATCTGGCGTTCACGCAAGGGGCTTGTGGGGGCGATCTGCTGTTCACCGAAGCCTGTCAGCAGCGTGGGGTGACAGTGCAATGGCTGCAGCCCTTCGATGAGCCCACCTTTATAGAGAAATCGGTCGTCTGTCACAGTCAAACCTGGCTGGTGCGGTACCAGGCGGCCAAAGCCAGGCTTACGACGGAAATTCGCTCCGCCCTGCGCGAACTTGGCCCTCTACCCACTGGAGGCGATCCCTATGAACGGTGCAATCGGTGGCTGCTCTCGACGGCGATGTCATACGGCGTCCGCAAGGTTCATTTCATCTGCCTCTGGAATGGCGACGAGGGTGACGGTCGTGGTGGGACAGCGCATATGTATCAAGAAGTGAAGAGACAGACCGGTCAGGTGACCTGGATCGACACCCGCACGCTCTAGCAGTCTGCTGAAAAACTCGGTTTGTGTGCTTCGACCAGCTCAGCACGAACGGAAAACGTTAGTGTTTTCAATAGCCACTTCGTTCGTCCTGAGGCCCTCGAAGGATGAACGGCGAGTTTTTCAGCAAACTGCTAGTTTGTGATCAGTACCTGAATCCATTTCGATACAGGGGTGTATCGTTTTGGATTCTCCCGCCCGATTCATGCGTACATTCTCTGAACAAGATTTTGTTTTCCTGAGACTTCCAGGCCCCATGGGAATGCTGTATTCTCCCTTCCTGTAGAGCAGCCTAGGTGTGAACTCGTGCGAATCCTCTTCATGTCTACGGCGTGGCAAGTTGCTTGCTCTACGTATACAGCCGACATGGTTCGTGGCGTGGTCCCGACACCTTGTGCACATCGTTCAGAAGATGAGAGGAGGCTTGGATGCGAAGCGTATTCAAGAAGATCGGACGGCGGACGGTCATCGGCCTGTGCCTGGCCGTGACCTTGTCTGCCTGCGGTCTCACCGTGAAGCAAAAGGCGGCACTCGATCACTTTGGGGCTGCGACCCAAGACTTTTCCACGAGCGCACAAACTGAATTTCAAAAGAGCCGTCAAGACGTGATCGAGATGAATCGCGCCCGATTCGAGCTGGGAGACTCGAGGGTCAAATTGACCGAGCTGGATCGACTGCTGACCAAGGATCGGGTGCAAACCAGGGTGGCGGCCCTGCAAGCCCTTGAGGACTATGCCGTGCTGCTCCGCAAACTGATTGGAACCGTGTCGGAAGGGGAACTCCTTGAAGCGAGCAACAGTTTTGTATCGAACCTCAGGACCATCAAGGGCGTCTCGTTCTCGGAGGAACAGGCGGAAGGTATCGGCAAAGCGGTGGCGGCGGTGGGTGGACTGTATGTGGAGCGCAAGCGGGCGCGTGCGGTTCGGCAGGTCGTTGAAATGGCGAATGAGCCGATCTTGACGGTCCTCGATCTGGTGAAACATGACTTTGATCCGAAATCCACGGGCTGGAACGCCGGCTATAGGTTAATGACGACGGAGTTGGATGGGCACGCGCTCAAAGTGGGGGGATCGGTTTCTCTGAACGATCTGACGGCCAAGCATCTCGTGTTGAAGGCCCAAGCCATGGCGGCTGAAAACGCGACCCGGTTCGATCTGGTGTCTTCTGAAATCACCGGCCTGGCGTCGGCGGTGGCCGAGGCGCAACAGAATCTTCGGCAGGTGTTGAGTGCGTCCGATGTAAGTCCCGAGGGTGTGAACCAGCTCGCGAAGAAAGTTCGGGAATTTAAGTCCATCTACAGCTTGCTCCGCAACTAGTCGATCAATTGTTTTAGGAGGAATTGGCCATGCCGACACGAGGTGTAAAAACCAAAAACACCAGAGGACGCAAGATATTCCCCAAAGCCAAACATGCGAAGAAGGCACGCCGTCCCCAAGGACGAACTCTGGCTCGAGGAGCCGAACCAGCGACATCGATCGGGCCTGAACTGATGGAGGTGATCAATCATTTGGTCAGTCTCATGCGAGAGACCACGGATCCACGAGAGCTCGAGCAATTGGATAGGCAACGCATCGCTCTTTCGGAGGAAGCCGCACGCTGTATCGATAGCGTGCTCGATGAGACGACTGCGCACTATCAAGCGGCGATTGAAGGATTGCAAGAGACCTCCGAGACGATTCGGAAGGCTATTCAAGGGATCGAAACAGTGAGGGCCGTTATTCTCAAGGCTGCCAAGGCGGCCGAATTGGTCGGGAAGGTTGCTGCCATGGTGTGAGCCGGTGATATCAACAATCAGATTGAACAGGAGGCGATATGGCCAAGCGAGCGGTACTCATCGGAATCAATAGGTATCAGGTTCCGGGGTCGGATCTAAACGGGTGCGTCAATGACGTGAAGAATCTGAGCGGGGCACTGAAAGCCTACTATGGGTTTGCGGACAAGGATATCACGACCCTCACCGACCTGAAGGCGACGAAAAAGGCTATGCAGGCGGCGATTCAGAAACTCATCAAGAGCGGGAAGAAGGGCGACACCTTGTTGCTCCACTATTCGGGCCATGGTTCGAATGTGCCGGATGACAATGGAGACGAAGCGGATCGGCGTGACGAGATTCTGTGCCCGACGGATCTGGATTGGAAGGACACCCTGCGCGACGATTGGCTTCGGACCACGTTCAATAAACTGCGAGCCGGCGTCAATCTGACGGTCATCATGGACTGTTGCCACTCCGGCACCATCACACGTGCCATCACTCCGCCGGATGCGCCCAGGAGAGAGCGGTTCCTCCCCTGTCCGCTTGATCTCATGGCGACCGAGTCCGGCCGGAAACTGCGTGGGGCAGTTCGCAGACATCTGAAGTCGGCATCCGGTGCAAGGAGCCGGAAGAGCGACATCGTCCACGCCGATATTCAGGAGATGCTGATCACGGGCTGTCGGTCAACCCAAACCTCCGCCGATGCGGATATCGGCGGGGTCTATAACGGGGCCCTCACCTATTACCTGGTGGAATCGATCAAAGAAGCTCACGGCAAGTTGACTTACCGAGAGTTGCACCAGCGGACCACCGCAAAACTCAAAGCGGAAGATTTTGACCAGGTTCCCCAACTGGAAGGGCAGAAGACGTCCTTCGATCGCCAGTTTCTGAGTTAGAGAACCAGCCACGGCGGCACGCCAGTCGCCGTGGCCAGCGCGACACCCTATTTCAGAGAGGAGTCCCCATGGGTATCCAGCTTCGCATTGCCGGTCAACAGACATCGACAGAAGAAGCACGTGCGACGGTTCGTGGGGAGGCTCTCGCCGGGCAAAAGGTTCAGGGTGATACGCACCTGCTGGATACGGTGCAAGTGCTTGGCGCGTTCGATGTAAGTCCAGCCGCTCGTAGCCAGAGCCAATCACCGGTTTCCCTCGATGCTGAAGACGACGACATCATCGAGTTTGTGCTTGAAGATGGAGTGTCGATCTGGATGTCGGTGGCTGCCTATCGAGCTCGGCAACATCGGCTCAAGCCCGAGTTGAAGAAGACTAGGGGGTTGGATATCGAGCCGCTTGTCACCGCGGCACCGGCGAGTAGAGGGATGGTGAGTGATCTCGTTACGGGTGCGGTGCGGATTCTCCGGTTGAAACGCGACGAGGTCTGGGAGCAGGCAAAAGATCCAAAGCAGTGGCCGGACTGGATCAAACAACACGGGGTGACGAAGTTTGAGCAGCTGGGCGCGTGGTTGACCGCCAAACTCATTATCTGGTTCATCGAGAGAAAGATTCGCCCTGAAGAAGGGCTCTATCGCTGGGTGAAACCATCGAGTGAGAACGACTCCTCGCTCATTCCTTCAACAGAAATTCCATCCGATAAGCCACTCCTCCTCTTTATCCATGGAACGGCCTCCAACACACAAGGGAGCTTCGGAGCGCTTCATAGCGATGATGCTTCCTCGGAATGGGAAGTGCTCAAAGAAGCATTTGGGGAGCATATCTACGCGTTCGAGCACCGAACGATGAGTCAAAGTCCGATCGAGAATGCCTTGGTTCTGGCGAACGCCCTTCCAGAGGGGGCTCGCCTTTCCGTCGTGACCCATTCCAGAGGGGGGCAGGTTGCAGATCTCCTGTGCCTCAAGGAGCTCTCATCCGCACAGGTTCTGCGATTTCGTCGGAAAGGTGACGAGTCGATTGAAGCGGATCAGCACGATCAGCGGCAACTGGCCGAGTTGGCAAAGGTGCTCCGTAGGAAAAAGTTTCAGATTGGACGAGTGATTCGGGTTGCCTGCCCGGCTCAGGGCACGGTCTTGGCATCGGAAAATCTGGATCGGTTTCTGTCCGTGCTGACCAGCCTCATCGGTTTAATTCCTGTGGTCGGGCAGTCTCCGATCTATCAGGTGGCGAAGCGCATCACGCTTGAAGTGGCCAAGAGCCGATGGAATCCGTCCGTCATCCCGGGGATTGAATCAATGGTGCCGCAATCACCGCTTGTCGCGCTGCTCAACGCGCCTGATGTGCAAGGCGGTGGCGATCTTGGCGTGATTGCCGGGGATATCGAGGGAGGGAGTTGGTTCAAACGGCTAGGCGTGTTCATTACGGATACCGTCATCTATGACAATGAAGACAATGATTTGGTCGTCAATACCAATTCGATGTTCCAGGGGGTTGGCCGCGATACGACCTCTCGATACCTCTTTGATCAAGGAGCCGATGTCTCGCATTTCCAATATTTCAGGAATATTCGCACACGCCATCTGTTGACTCAGTCGATTACGGGTTCGGGGGACCAGTGGCCTTCTGAGTTCCGTCCTCTTGAAGAAGCAAAGAGGAAGCCGGTTCCGATGCTGCGCTCGATTCAAACAAGGTCTGGCGCCAGTCAGCCAGTCGTGTTCGTGCTTCCCGGGATCATGGGTTCGGAATTGCAGGTTGATGGCAAGGATGTCTGGCTGAGTTATTGGAGCCTGTTCCGTGGGCAGATCGACAGAATCGCCATCGATGCCACCAATGTGACGGTGAGCGGTCTGGTCAGCACCTACTATGAAGACCTCTGCGACTATCTCGCTGATTCTCACGAGGTGATTCCGTTCGGTTACGATTGGCGTCACTCGATCACACGAGCTGCCTCTGAACTTGCCGACGAAGTGAAGAAGGTCGCAGGACGAACCGTGCAGCCGATCCGATTCATCGCGCATAGCATGGGTGGTCTGGTGGTGCGGCGCTTTATTAAGGATTTCCCTGACCTGTGGGAGACCGTCTGTAAACGAGAAGGGGCCCGATTCATCATGCTCGGGACTCCGAACCGTGGGTCTTTTGACATGGTGGAATCGTTGGCGGGCATGGCGAAGACAGTGAAACAACTGGCCTTGCTCGATATCGAACATTCGATGAGCGAAATCGTTGCGCTCGTCGCGGCCTACCCGGGGGCACTGGAGCTCCTCCCCCAAGATCAATGGGAATACTTTACGGAGAAGAAGTGGACAGGACTTCGTTCGTATACGGAATCCAAGGTTCAGATTCAGCCCCAAGTCTTACAAGCGGCCAAGAAGACCCTTGTGGATCTCCCCGAACAGATTCCCCATGCGGACTGTGTGCGGTATGTGGCGGGGTGGGCGCCCAGGACGGTATGTGGGGTGTCAACGGAGGGTGGGCGCTTATCATTTGAGGCCACGGCTGCAGGCGACGGCCGGGTTACTTACAAGGCAGGACTGCTTCCGAATATTCCGGTCTGGTATGTCGATGCTGAACATGGTGATCTGGCCGACCATAAGCCGGCCTTCTCGGCCTATCGAGATTTGCTTGAACGAGGCATGACGAATCAGCTTTCTACCACACCCCTGAGTGTTGACCGAGGAGGCGAACAGGTATTCGCCTACGATCCTGAACCGGTTCTGTATCCGACAGAGTCCGATCTCGAAGCCGGTTTGCTGGGTAAGCGGCGAAAGGCACAGAAAGTGAGCGCCTCCGACAAGCTGCACGTGTCGGTGCTACACGGCGACCTGACCCACACGAACCATCCGATTCTGATGAGTCACTATCAGGGCGATACAATTGCCGGAGTTGAGCGAGTCGTCGATCGAATGGTTCGTGGTGCGTTGTCGCAGCGATACAACCTCGGGCGCTATCCAGGAAAGACAGGGACCGTTTCCGTGGTGTTGGCCAGGCCCGATGATGTGCAAGCCGCGTTTCGCATCCAACATGGGGCGATCGTTCTTGGCCTCGGGAAGTGGGGTGAGTTGACTCCGACAGGCTTGACTCAAGCCGTTCAGCAGGGGGTCATGGAATATTGTGTGCAATTCTCCCAGTATGGTGGAGCAGCCGAGGCATCGACTCGCTCCGCAGGACTTACCATCAACAGTCTCCTGATCGGCTCGAACACGTCCGCGAATATTGCCGTCGAGGATTCGGTCAATGCCATCGTGCGGGGGGTCGTATTGGCCAATCGCGCGCTGCACGAGCAGAACACCGCCTTACCAAAGATCGGGCATGTCCAATTCATCGAGCTCTATCTGGACATCGCCATTGATGCGGCAAAATCAGCCCATCGCGTTGCCACGCGTATTCAGCGAGAACTTCAGACCAAGATCGAAGTGGAGCCTTGGTTGAAGAAAAGCGTTGGAGGGCAGACCAGACTGGTGCCGTCAAGTGCGCGCGGCTATTGGCGCCGTTGGACGGTCACCGCGGTCCAGGATGTGGGGAGACCTATCGCCTACACGCTCCCACCGGTTTTGAAAGACCATCTCCGTGCGAGTCTCCAAGAGGAGAAGAGCGCCGATCCAAAGATGCTCAGCGCCCTCCTGGATCTTGCATGCAGAGATGACGGGTCTGTACGTCAACTTCCGCACAAGCTCCGGTTCCTTGCGCTATCGGATCGGGCTCGTGCCGAGGCGATGTTGCAGGAAACCCAAGCGGAACTTATCGGGCAGCTGATCCGGAGTTCGATCGAATCGACCGCCTACCGAGCGGACATTGCCAAAACACTCTTCAAGCTGTTAGTCCCGCCTGATCTGAAAGACACCTTGCTCAACCAAGACAACATCGTGCTGGTCCTCGATGAGGTCACCGCCAATTATCCTTGGGAGCTGATGATCGACATCGACCAACCCCTCTGTTCACGGATGGGCATGGTCCGTCAGTTGGAAACCATCGATTACGAAGAACGGATTCGAGACACGATCTTACACAACGCCTATGTCGTCGGGGATCCCCGCACTTCCTCCAACTATCCGGAACTGCCGGGCGCTCGGAAAGAAGCAGAACTGGTCGCGTCGCTGTTGAAGTCCCACTATACCGTCACCCATTCCGGATCACGATTAGGCGCCATCGAGGTGCTCAACCAACTCTTTGTCCAACCATACCGGGTCATTCATATCGCCGGACATGGCTACTACAACGAAGCAGAGGCAGAGACCGCGGGGGCCAAAGCCGGAGTGGTGCTCGAGAACGGGTTGTTTCTGACTGCGGCGGAAATCGCGCAGTTGGACCCAATTCCGGAGCTGGTGTTCCTGAACTGTTGTTACCTGGGACAAATCGACAGTGCGGCTCCTAACAAGTTGGCTACGAATAAATTGGCTGCCAGCATCTCACGTGAATTGATCAGAAAAGGAGTACGCGCCGTAGTGGCGGCCGGATGGCCGGTTCGAGACGATGCGGCACTGTGCTTCGCGCAAGAGTTCTATAAGCATCTCCTTGCCGCGAAGTCGTTCGGACTGGCGCTGAAGGAGGCGAGACAGCAGACTTGGTCGCGATTCCCCGAGTCTAATACCTGGGGGGCCTATCAAGCCTACGGCGATCCAGACTTTTGCCTGGTGAGGGAGTCCGGTCATTCCGGTAATGGGAGTGAGGATAAGATCGTTGCGGCTGAAGAAGTGCTGATGGTGTTGGACAGGCTCACCGGTCAGGACGAT
>JAOUGT010000210.1 GCA_029865485.1 Nitrospira sp. | reverse complement strand
AGAATGGGCTCGTGGCTATCAGCCATTGGCCATTCGCTCTTCGTATTATTATGCATGATCTCAATCGTGAACATAACCACAATTGGACTCCGACCCAAGCAAGGAAACAAGGCATTCCGGTTATCGGTATCGGCGGGCCCGTCGGATCGGGGAAGACGGCGCTCGTTGAGGCACTGTGTCAGCGGCTGCGCGATCGCTTCAGCCTCGCTGCGGTGACCAACGACATTTTCACGAAAATCGACGCTGAAATCCTGACCAAACGTGCCGCCCTTCCGGTCGACCGAATTCTCGGGGTTGAAACCGGGGGCTGTCCCCATACGGCGATCCGGGAAGATGCGTCCCATAACCAAGAAGCCATTGACGATTTGCTGCGCCGCCATCCGGACGTAGAATTGATCTTTTTGGAAAGCGGCGGGGACAATCTTGCCGCCACGTTCAGTCCTGAACTAGTGGACTATGTCATCTATGTAATCGATGTATCGGGTGGTGACAAGATTCCACGGAAGGGTGGACCGGGAATTACGCGATCTGACTTCCTCGTCATCAACAAGATGGATTTGGCTCCTCATGTGCGCGCGGATCTCTCCGTCATGGATCGGGATACCCGCAAGATGCGCGGTGACCTTCCCTTTGCCTTCACCAATATCCTGTCCGGCGAGGGGATGGATGCGGTAGTGGCATGGGTTGAACAGCGTATTCCGCAACGAGTCAGGCCATCGTAACCATGCCGACTCAGCAGGGACAACGGAAGAGAACCGCTCGAAAAAGTGGGACGTCTCAGGCGAAGGTCTCCTCTCGCGGAACCACGTCTACCAAGAAGAGAACATCTCCCGGACGGTTTGCGACAGAGCAGGTCGGACGAGTCGGTGAACTGAAGCTGACCTATACGAAGCTCGATTACCGCACGGTGATCTCCCACTCCTATTTCACCACGCCGTGGAAATTGCTCCCTCCCATCTATCTTGACGACACGGGATCGGCCTACACCTTGCTGGTCAATCCATCCGGTGGTCTGGTTGGGGGAGACCATCTCTCCATCGATATGATCGTAGAGCAGGGTGCACATGTCCTGATTTCTGCACCCTCTGCCAACCGGGTTTATCAGACGGAAGGCCCGGCATCTGAACAGCACGTCACTATCGCAGTTGAGCCAGGCGCGATTCTCGAATGGTTTCCTGAACATACGATTCCCTTTGCCGGATCTCGGTTTCGGCAGAGCCTCAGGGCCACAGTGGCGCCTGGCGCGACCCTCCTCTTGTGGGACGCGCTCGCTTCAGGCCGCATGGCCAGAGGAGAGCGGTGGGCTTTTACCGATCTGGAAAATGAAATTCAGATCACCACGGCATCGGGCAGTGCGCTGCTTGAACGATATGTCCTTGATCCGGCCACGGACTTAGGGGTGGTCGGTCTAGCTGAAGAATGGGATTATGTGGCCTCCTTCTATGTAGTGAACGACGCGATAGCACCAGAGGTCTGGACCGGGTTGGAAGCGAACATCGCAGCGCTCTTGGACACTAAGCCAGGAGCAGTATTGGGAGGGGTTTCCACCGCACCAGTGCCTGGCCTCGCTGTCAAACTGGTGGCGCGAACAGCTCCGGATCTCTTGGCCATGATGGAGACCTTATGGGCAGCCGCTCGCGAAGCGGTGTTGAAGCTCCCGCCGGTATCTCTGCGAAAGTACTAACGTCGCAACTTCTTCCGGTTCCATCCTCTAAATTGTGCGGTGTCAGAGGGACTGCTACAGGTTTGACGCCTGTGAGTCAGCGGCGTTGGCTGTTCGGAGGGACCAGGCCAATCCCAGGAGGGAGAGCGTGAAAATAATCCATTTCGACGGGTCGAAGTTGTACCAGAGGGGGCCGTTTCGGTAGTCGGTCGGATGGGTGTGGTGGTAATTGTGATAGCCCTCACCAAAGGTGAGCAGGGACACGATCCAGCTATCTCGGCTGGAATCTGCATTGCCATGGGGCTGGCTTCCCCAGAGGTGGCAGATTGAATTGATGCAAAACGTCGAATTCAGCACGGCAAAGGTTCGGCCGATACCGGCCAGCATAAAGCAACTCAGCCCCCCCATCCATCCGTTGTACAGATAGCCCGCGACGAACGGAAACGCCAACCCCGTGAGAAAGATGAGGGTATAGTTCCGATGTTGCCACATCACGACCGGATCTTGCCGAAGTCTGGTCGCATATTTCTCGTCGGCATAGCGTTTGTCGGCAAAGAGCCATCCGCAGTGGCTGTGCCAGAACCCTAGCTTTGCGTTATACGGATCCGCATCCTGGTCGCAGGCGGCGTGGTGGCGGATATGATCAGCGCCCCACTTGAGAGCCGATTGTTGGAGCGCCCACCCTCCAGCAATGAGGAAAACAGTCTTCACTCCGTCGGGACAACGGAAGCTGCGGTGTGAGATGAGGCGGTGGTATCCAACGGTAATGCCTAATCCGGTGAAGATATAGAGAAGCACAAACAGCGCCCAATCGAACCAGGTATACCCATAGAGGAAACCAAATAGAGGTACCCCGATCACGGCACTTCCCACGATAATGCTGAACAGCATCACCGTGACATAGAGCGGGTAGGTACGTATGAGCCCATCCGTAGGGGCAATTGGCGCTATCATCGGGGTGTACGCGAGGGACGTCGCAAGAGTCTAAAGTTCATGTGGGCGCCTAAGGGCAGTGACTGTACCAGGACGATGGGGAAATAGCTACTGGGTAGCTCCCCAGCAGGCCCCTCTTGTTTCGGTTGACAGCGGACGGTAAGATTTCATATACATATTCGGTCTATCTAGACACGCCACGGTATGGCCACTTGGGATCAGATCAATGGTGTGAACGAACAGATCTTCTGGTGAATCGAAACAAGAGGGACAGGTCAGTCGGTAGGCAGGATGGTGTTTAATTACAAGGAGGCAGTCCAATGAAGAGTGCGTTATCAATGATGTTTGGTGTAGCAGCCGTCGCCTTGGTGGCGGCGCCTCTCACCTCGTACGCGGGGGGGACAATCGCGGGGAAAGTGACGTTTGCCGGGAAGTCAGAGAGTAAGGAATTTCTCTTCTCAAAGTTCCCGAACCCAAAGTTCTGTCCCCAGATCCCTGACAAGAGCAAGATGGACGGCGACAAGCGCTTCTTGAGGCAGATCGAAGTCAGCAAGGATGGCGGATTGAAGGGGGCGGTCGTCGCCGTGGTGGACATCGAGGATAAGGCCTGGATGGACGGCTATGCCGGAACGGAAGTTGTGGCAGCCTTCTGCGATTTCCAGCCATTTAGTGGCGTGGTTGTGAATACCCGCCCATTCAAAGTCGAAAACACGGATGCTGATGCAGATGATCCTAAGTCAGTAGCGGGAGTGCTCCACAACCCACACAGCTTTACGGTAAAGGGGAACTCCTCCGCGACCGGTTTCAACATCGGCCTCGCGAAGAAGGGTGATAAGTTGGACAAGCCGGTGACCTTCCGTGGCGGTGCGGAGAAGGAAGGGTACTTCCGGTTACAGTGCGACCAGCATGAGTTCATGCAGTCGTTCTTCCTCCCGGTATCGAATGCACACTTCGCCGTGGCGAAGGATGATGGTTCATTCGAGATCAAGGACGTGCCGGCTGGCAAGCACAAGGTAGTGGCTTGGCACCCATTTGCCGGTAAGGCCAAGAAGATCGAATTTGATGTGGATGTGACCGACGGCGGTACCGCCAAGCTCCAGGCTGAAATCAAGTAAGCCTCGGTCATTTCGTTCCTGTAGTCGAAGGGCAGCGGGTCATCCGCTGCCCTTCGTGTTTTCAGTAGGTTAGATCTCACGGGGTCGCCTTGCCTTTCGCTTTCCCCTGTAGGTAAGATGCCTTTCTTTCGGCCCATTGCTTGAGGGAGTGGTGTGTCACGAGAACTCTCACTCGCGGAAATCTTTCAACTTGGCTACTACTGGGAGACGAAGATTCTCCTGACTGCAGTCAAGCTCGACCTCTTTTCTGCGCTCGGTGAACACGCTCGGGGTGTCGCTGACCTGGCTGGTCGGTTGCAAGCCGACGCGCCGACGCTCTCTCTCCTCTTGAACGCACTCGCCGCCATGAAGCTCTTGACGAAAGAGGGCGAGTCCTATCGCAACTCGTCAACGGCGCTGAAGCATCTTGATCGGCACTCGCCCCAGTATGTCGGTCACTTGCTCCTTCTGCACGATGCGGAGTGGAATAATTGGGGCAAACTTGAAGAGACGGTTCGAACGGGTCAACGGTCGGTGGACCGGCATGTCTTCGAGACCGATCCGGAATTGGGCGGGAATGTGTTAGCGGTGTTGAATCGTATCGGTCAGCAAAGCGGTCCTGATTTCGTGAGGCAACTCAAGCTTGCCGGTCATGAGCAGATCTTGGACTTGGGGGGTGGCGCCGGCACCAATGCCATTGCCTTTTGCCGTGTGTATCCAGAGGTGAAGGCCACGGTCTTTGATCTCCCCGCGACGCTCACGTTGACAGAGAAAACAGTGAAGGAAGGCGGCTTGGAATCGCGGATCACGCTCCGGCCCGGTGATTTCAATAGAGACCACCTGGGGGGGCCCTATGATGTGGTTCTGATGTCGGACATTCTGCACTATCAAACGTTCCAGATGAATCAAGATCTGGTTAAAAAAGTCTTTGGAGTGCTTGCGCCAGGCGGGCGGTTGGTGATCAAGGATCGGTTCTTGGATGAAACCGGCACCGGCCCAGCTTGGACGACCGCGTTTGCCGTCCACATTCTCGTCAACACGCAGAAGGGCAGCTGTTTTCAAACCGGCGAAGCCCTGCAGTGGCTGCAGGCTGCCGGGTTTGGCTCGGTGGAGGAATTGGAAAAGACCGCGGTCGTGCAAGGCGTCAAGCCGTAGCGGCCGCACGTGGTTACGAACCAGAGAGAGTTCGCTTAGGTGTGAAAACCGATAAAGTCAGTGCAGAATCTGATGATGGATTGGTTACGAGAACCAGGGTTCTTTGGAACACATGCGACGATTGGGGCGGATCTCAGTCAGTTGATGGCGACGCTCTTTACCGGGCTCTTCATCATGGGATGGTTCCAGGCACGCAAGCGAAAAGCCGACACCCATCATTGGCTGATGTTGGGCGGCATGATCGCCATGCTCAGCTTCTTTATCGCTTATTATCTGTTTCGGCAGTTGGGGGTGCTGGCGTTCGAGGGGAAAGAAGGGTTTGGAGGCTCGCAGTCGCTCTATGATTATGTGTTTATTCCCGTCCTGACGCTCCATATCATTCTTGTCATTATCGGGCTCATCATGGCGGTGTATATGATCGTGTTGGGCTTTCGCTCCCAGCAGTTCCTCGACGGGGTTCGGTCTCTCCGACCCTCGCAATTGCTGACGACCTGGAAAAAGATCGGACTGATCTTCGGCGGAATCGCGGTCGTTGTCATGGGGTTATTCTACTCGCGTGTGGCGACCGCCGGATTTTCGATGCGCAAGTTGGAGGTCTACCTGATCTTTCTTGCACTGGTCGCATTTGTGTTCGCGATTGAGATGACAATCCAACGAGTCTGGCCTGATGGTGCTCAACGGCATCGCGCGCTCGGCCGTTTCACCATGGTGATCTACTGCGTGTTGTTCGTCACGGGCAGCTTCACCTATACGATGCTGTA
>JAOUGT010000013.1 GCA_029865485.1 Nitrospira sp. | reverse complement strand
ATGTTGACCTGTGGTTGTGGCCGCTGGATGCATACGGAGGGGATTGAGGAACGCGCGTATGATGACGGCGTCCTCCAGTGGTTCATCCGTTCGGAGTGTCGAGGGTGCGGCCTCAAGGTTGGCGTCGATGTGCCTGGAGGACAGCCGAACCAGTTGGTTGATCGGTTGATGTGGACCGACGAGGCCTTGCACCGACGAGACCGGATGCCGCCGTATCTTGCGACGCTCGTCAGGGAAGAGGTGGAGCAGGAGGCTCGTCAACGGAACATTCGTGTCATCACCTACGAGCTGTTGCTTCAGCCGCGGGGAGGGGACCAAATTGAATGGGATCCTGAGGCCGAGCGACGATTAGATCGGGTGCCGGCCCCGGTTCGTGCCATGGCTCGGATCGAGCTCGAGCGGACGGCAGCTGATCGAGGGCTGCCGCGAATCACCGTTGCCCTGATGGAAGAAGTGAAGGCGAAGTATTTTGGAATGGGTGCTCCAAAAACGTAAGGGGTTAGGGGTGAAGTGTAAGGAGAACAATTGTATTTCTCGCCTCACCCCTCAGGGTTTACACCTGACGAGTTAATCATGTTACATCGAATGGCGTTGCGGGTGCTTCCAAGTTTAAGTTTGGCAGTGACGGAAGAGGCCGTGCGCAAGAAAAAACGAATCGTGATGTTTGTTCCGGGCCTGATCGCTTTCGGGATCTATCGCCTTGCCAAACATCTTGTTCCGATCGGTGAGCCTCTGGTGCTCTTGGCGGTGAGTGCGTTGGTCGCCATGGTCACGGCGGTCTTGGCCTATCGGGTTGGGCGTGCTGCACCCTGGTCGGAGATTGTCCGCCACGACGGCGCCCGGTTGCTCAGCTGGCTCGTCGGATGGATCGGTGCCGTCTATGGCATACAGCTCTCTTTATTGGTGCTGACGCTGCTGTGGATCATGAACTATAGCTATCTTCAGCATCCCGATGGACCGGCGATGATGGCGATCATCATCTCCTGTACGTCCGTCGCACGTGATGCATTTGAAATTGGGCATGTGCGCCGCCTCTCGCAGATGGGGCGGCCATTTCTCACCTTCCCTGATGGAGCACCACTTCGGATGTTGCTGCAGTACAAGACGGGGCAGCTGGGGCCGTGGGTTCTTGCCGGACTTGGTCTGGGTGTGCTGGCAGCCCTTCCTGGGATGCTCATCGCGGATATTCAGGGGGCGGCGTTGGCCCAGTTGTTCGCCGTGACCGTGCTCGGTGGAGGGGTGACGCTCTGCGCGTATTTTGGTGGGCTCTATCCCTCCACGTCATGGGTGCAGACGCTTCGCCGGACCGCACCGGGTGAGCTGGTCAAATATTGGTGGTGGCCTGGGATGGCCTTTGCCTCGACCTATTACCTGGTCGCAATGGGATTACTGTTGTTTGTCATCAAGCAATCCACGATCACGGTGGGTTCGGCCGCTGTAATGGGCGCAGTCGTGACAGCCCTCATGGCTCTATATGGCTATTATCTGGGTGATCGCCGTCATATTGAAAATGAACAGGCGCCTCAACTGTCGAGTGGAATGTTACGGTGCCCGTTTGTGATGGGGATTCTTGGTAAAACGGTTGGTTCCACTGATACCACTGGCGAGTTGGTACTCGGTAAGACCGGTATGAAGGGGTAGATCTATGGGCCGAGGAGTCAGGATGAACGCTTCCCTGCTTCGTGTGGCGATATGCATCGCATTTGTCTTGATCACCCTTGGCTGGCCGGGGCATGGTCTCGATTTGAGCTTTGCCAACTCATCCACCGATGTCTATTTTGGAACCGAAGGCATTCCGCAGGGGCCAGCAGCTCCCACTCCTCAGGAAACGGTCTATCCTCAAGTTGGCTCACTGGACAGTCGGCTGCTCGTGTGGTTTGTGACGCAGCAACATACCTATTTTGGAGGATTCGTTCTCGCTTTGCCGCTGTTTTGCGCCTTGCTCGAGTTTTTGGGGCTGATCACGAAAAAGCCCGCCCTGGCACTTCGGTACGATGGTCTGGCGAGGGATCTTGCGAAGGTGGCGGTCTTGGCCATGTCGGTCACGGCACTGATCGGCAGTCTGATGTTGACGATGTTTATCACGCTCTATCCGAGTTTCATGAAGTATATGGGCGGAACATTCAAAGGATTCATGCCGGCCTATGCCGCCGTATTTTTTGGAGAAGCTCTCCTGCTGGTGATCTATTACTACGGTTGGAACCGGATGACAGACCGGGGCATGAAATGGATTCACGCTGCGATCGGGATTCTGACCAATATTGTGGGGACCGCGTTGCTGATGATGGCGAATGCGTGGTCGGCCTTCATGATGTCGCCGGCCGGGGTGGATGCGCAGGGCCGGTTTCTGGGGAACGTCTGGCATCTGTTGCACTCCGCACTCTGGAATCCTTTGAATGTCCATCGTTTTCTGGCGGATATGATGTCCGGTGGAGCGGTCGTGCTCGCCTATGCCTGTTACCGATTTTTTACCAGCAAGACCGATGAAGAGCGGGCCTATTTCGATTGGGTCGGATATGTGTTCCTGTTCGTCACGGTCTGCGCCCTCATTCCCATGCCGTTCGCCGGGTATTGGCTGATGAAGTCGGTCTTCGTGTTTCGTCAGACCATGGGGGTGACGATGATGGGTGGACTGCTCACCTGGCTCTTTGTGGTGCAGGCCCTCTTGATCGGTGTCTTGTTTTTGGGGATCAACTACTATCTGTGGCAGAGCATGGCGCGGATCAAGGGCGGAGAGCGGTATCAGCCCTATTACCAACTCCTATTGGGTGTGTTGATGCTCGCGCTCTTCATTTGGTTGACGCCGCACACGCTGCTCACATCCGCCAGTGAAGCCAAGGCGATGGGAGGCGCGCAACATCCGGTCATCGGTAACTATGGAGTGATGTCGGCCAAGAACGGAGCGGTCAATATCCTTATCCTCGTGACCGCGCTGAGCTTCCTCTACTACCGCCGGGCAAACCGCACCATGACGATCTCGTGGGTCAAGATCGGAAATATTGTGATCACCATGGTCTATGTGATTGGCGCTATCAACATCATTTGGTTGTCCATCTACGGATTCTATTTGCCTGCAAAAGTTCGTGTCGGTCTTTCCGCCCCGCAAGCCTTCACCACGTTCACGGTGATTGTGGTCGGGGTCGTGATCAATCGGTTGATGCTCAGGCGTGCGGTGGTGCATGGGCCGATTCAGTGGGGAAAGATTCCATTACGCGGTATGGTCGGACTCTTTGGGTTGGCGGCATCGTTCAGTTGGGTGATGGGGTTGATGGGGTACATCCGTTCTTCGGGGCGCTTGTCGTGGCACGTCAGTGAATTGATGGCTGATGTCTCTCCCTGGGCCTTTACCCCGGATCTCCAATATGCGACCAAGATGGTGACGCTCAATATGGTGGTATTCTGGGCAGCGGTGCTCGCGCTGTTTTGGATGTGTGAGCGGGGCCAGCAGCCGGTGATGGTTGAGGACGTGAGCGAGAAGGAGTCACCGTTACTGACTCCGGTTCCCTCGCAAGAAACATAGAAAGGGATGCATGGCATGATACGTACGGTGTTGATGGCTGCGGCAGCCGTGCTCGGCTTGATCGTTCTCGTGTGTGGGGTGACGCCTGCAATCACGGGAGAGCCGACGCTGGTGCTGGAAGATTTTCAGGCAAAAGAGGCGGATGGGTTTCCTTCCCTTTGGGAACATGAGAACCAGCGAAGTCAAACAAAGGGCCGCGATGCCTATAAGGTAGGGCTTGAGAACGGGGTCAGTTTTTTGTCGGCCAAAGATGCGGGACAGCGGATCAAGAAGAAGAAAATTGACTGGGATCCTAAGGCCTATCCGGTTCTGACGTGGCGATGGCGTCTGACCAAGGCTGCGACGGGAAACGAACCAATGGCTGCCGTCTATGCATCCCTTGATACAGACCTCCTGTTTATCCCGGTATTCACGAAGTATGTGTGGAGTGAATCGAAACCTGAGGGCACTTTGACCGAAGGCGGGATGTTCAGTGGGTCGGAGATCGTTGTCCAGTCTGGGACGAAGGAGATCGGACAGTGGTTTGAGGAACGGGTCAATGTGTACGAGGACTTTAAGCGGATTCACAAGCATGAACCGGCGGAAAAAGCCTGGGGCATCTCGATTATCGCTGCGCCTGGGGTGGAGATCGATTTTGGTCCGCTTGTCGCCCTTCCAGGGAAGTGACGAATGGACAGCCTCTGAGGAATCTGTGTGATGGAGAGTCGTAAGGTCGTCGATATTGTCCTCGGAATCGTCGTGATGGGGACGGTTGGGACCCTGATCGGGACGACGATGGGCGGGGGGCTGATGCCGGTCGCCATATTCGTTGGGCTTGCGCTCGGTGTGGTGATCGGTTTTCTTGGTGGTCGCCGGTTTCTCGTGAGTATTCTTGTCGGCACGGTCAGCGGTGGTCTGCTGGCCTGGTTGATGGCCGGTGCTGATCGGATCTGGGTCGGAGCTGGCGCAGGAGCGGCCATGGGTGGATTTCTTGGTGTGCAGATTTCGATGTTGCTCGATGTGCGCGCAGCGAAGAAAGCGGCGGCAGAACAGGCTGGGACGTCGTCGTCATAGAATTCATGGGAGTTGATTGTCGAGGTATTTGTGGAAAATAAGGGTGTCCTAGTTGGCTCCATCATTTTCGTGTTTGCATCGTTCTTTCTCATGATCGGTCTGTTGGCCTACGAATCCTATAAGGCCAAGCAGATGAAACAGCTTGCGGCATCGGTGAAATCGGAAGTGCGACCGGCGGCCAGCAGTCTGCCTGTTCAGGATTTCTCCATGTACAAGACAAGGATCGGAGATGAAGGGCGGGAAATGGTGCAGGTTCCGGAAGGGCCTTTTACGATGGGAAGTAATGATGGTGATCCCGATGAGGCGCCTGAGCACCAGGTCTATTTGAAAGGGTTCTACATCGATCGGAACGAGGTTACGCAGCAGGAATATCAGCGGTTTGCCAAGATGACGAAGCGAGGGATGCCGAGAATCGAGGTGTTTGATGATGATCAATCAAAAATCTTGAAACCCGAGCTTGCGGCGATGAGTGTGTCGTGGGATGAAGCGGCTGCCTACTGCAAATGGGCGGGGAAGCGTCTGCCTACGGAAGCGGAGTGGGAGAAAGCCGGGCGGGGTGAGAGTAGGAGGCGGTATCCATGGGGGGATAAGTTTGTCGTCAATGCTGCCAATGTCGATGGTGCGGAGGATGGGTATAAGTATTTGGCTCCTCCCGGATCATTCGAGGTTGGTCGCAGCCCCTATGGCATTCACGACATGACGGGGAACGTGGCAGAGTGGGTTGAGGATTCCTACGACGAGAGTTATTACAAGAAATCTCCGTTTCGTGACCCGAAAGGGCCGGAGAATGCGGACCTGAAAGTCGTGCGAGGGGGCTCTTGGAGAGAGACGGAGCATCACGCAAGGTTGTCCAAGCGGTTTGCCGCTAAGCATTGGCGTACTGATGTCACGATCGGTATCCGCTGTGCGAGTGATTTGGATCCAGCTTCAGCTGAGAATTGAGTGATAGGCCGGCATGCTCGATTCAAAATTTAAACTTGTCTTCTTATTTGTGGTGTTGGCGTGCGCCGCTATGCCTATCGTAGCCATCATGCGAGGGACGACGGTTACGCCGTATGAAAAGTCCATGTCTGATGCCACTGTCGAAGTGGTGTCGATGGCTGAGAGTGCTCCCGGAGAAGAACCTCTTTCGAGTGAGATGGTCACGATTCCAGCGGGGCCGTTTGTTCGAGGAACTGAGGGTGGGGGGTTCGATGAGCGTCCGCAACGAACCATCTATCTGGATGCGTTCGCGATTGATCGGTACGAGGTGACGAACTACCAGTATCAGCAGTTTGTTCTGGCTACGGGGCATCGAAAACCAGGACTGCCTTCGCGCTATGCCAAGAGTGGGGCCAAGGTGCGTGGTATTAATCAGCCCATCGTCTATGTGTCCTGGGAGGACGCCGATGGATACTGTCGTTGGAAAAGCAAGCGGCTTCCTACTGAAGCCGAATGGGAAAAGGCCATGCGCGGTACGGACGGACGGCTCTGGCCATGGGGGGATAGTGAGCAACCCGATGGGGCGAATTGGGCTCGGGTACACGATGGTCATGAAGCGTCGGCACGTGTCGGCACATTTCAGAGTGACAAGAGTCCTTATGGAGTGATGGATGGTGCGGGCAATGTCATGGAGTGGGTGGCTGATTGGTATGATGAGACTTACTATAAGAGCTCACCGGAGCAGAATCCACCGAGTCCCGAGTACGGAACCTATCGTGTCCTTCGTGGCGGTGGGTATACCACGAGCGGAGGAGATGTTCGGATTACCAGCCGAAGTAAAATGATGCCGGATTTCCGAGATGAAACGATCGGATTTCGCTGTGCAAGTTCGACCGTTGATGCGGTAGGAGAAGAGAAGAAAAAACCGGAAGAACTCACAGGAAATCAAAGTAGTAGAGGATCAAAAACACGGCCAAAATGATATTGACAACCATTCCAGCCAAAACTATAATGTCAAACACTTTTGAGTTTTTCGACACAATTTTCTCTCCAATTCGTGTTAAAAGTGGAGAAATTTTGATAGCACAGGGCCGGATGCCTGTCAAGAAAATGCGGTAATTCTGAATTTTATCCCTTAATAACTATCCTGATCTGGAGTGAAACGACGATGGCAACAGCTACCCCTGATAGCGAGCTTAAGGTAAAAGTCGGGAAGATGATTTTTTACATTACTTGTGCTGTCGGACTATGGTTCTTCTATTGGTTTGCTGGTATTCAGTGCCCTTGTTGAGTTTTTCGTAGGGTTTGTCTTGTGCGGGGTGGGTCTGTCCAGCTTAACTGATTGATGGCACTGGTCGACAGAGGAGAGGAAGAAAATGAGCGCACTTAACAATCCAGTCATTGCACTTGTTGTTTCTCTAATTATTACCGTTGGTTATTTTGTGATGGTTGATCACTACCTCATGGATATGCAAGGGCTGGACTTCTGGTATCTCTTCAAGAACTAAGCCCTCCTGAAGGTGTTGTCGAGTATTCTGAAAATCATACATTTAACGTGGTGTATTAAGGAGGTATTCCATGGGCCTTTTAGTCGGCAAGCGCGTATTTTCGATTGTGGCGCTCTGCATGATGGTCGGCCTCCTTCTGCTTCCGGTCGTCGTGGCGTTGCCTTCACTGGCTATTGGTGAAGAGACTCATGCTGGCGATGCGGCGAAGAAGGATGGGGATAAAGTCGAAAAGGGTCGGGATGTTTATTACAAGACTGAAGGCATTGTCTCTGGTGCCCCCGCTCCTAAGACGACGGATGGTGTTAAGGATTATCCCAGGTATAACTTTGAGAGTCGTGTATTGCTCTGGTTTGCGAACCAGCAGCACCTCTATTATGGAAGCTTTGTGCTGGCGGTGCCGATCTTCTGCATGATTATCGAGTTCATGGGGGTCGTAACAAAAGATAAGGCGCTTGCTAAGCGGTATGATCAGCTGGCCTATGACTTCATTAAGATCAGTCTTACGGCTTACTCTCTTACGGCAATCCTTGGCGGTATTCTGATCTTTACCTTTCTAACTCTGTATCCGGCATTTTTCTCGTATCTGTCGGGTATCTTCCGCCCCGTCATGCATATCTACGCATTGATGTTTGTGGCGGAGAGTGGAACCCTCTATATCTATTATTATGGTTGGGACAAGATGAAGGAGGGTTTTCTGAAGTGGATTCATTTGAGCATGTCGGTGGTGTTGAACGTCATCGGAACACTGCTCATGTTCCTCGCAAACTCCTGGATCGGTTTCATGATGTCCCCGGCTGGTGTTGATGAGCAGGGACGCTATCTCGGAAATATTTGGCACGTGATTCACACCGCACTTTGGAATCCCCTTAACCTCCACCGAATCCTTGGCAATATGGCATTCGGAGGCGGTGTTGTCGCGGCTTATGCTGCGTACAAGTTTTTGGCCTCAAAAACGGATGAGGATCGTGCTCATTATGACTGGATGGGTTACATCGCTATGGCATTGGGTGTCGCGTTTCTAATCCCCTTGCCATTCGCCGGATACTGGCTCATGCGTGAGGTGTATGCCTATCGTCAGCAAATGGGTATTACGTTAATGGGTGGTCTGCTTGCTTGGTTGTTTATTATTCAGGCCACCATGATCGGTATCCTATTCTTGAGTACCAACTACTATCTCTGGCAGGCCATGGGTCGTATGCGTGGGGCAGAGAAATATCAGCGCTATATTAAGTATCTGGTCTTCCTGCTTGCCTGCGGCTATATGGTCTTCATCACCCCGCACACTATGGTGATGACTCCGGCAGAGCTAAAAGCCATGGGAGGTCAACAGCACCCAGTGTTAGGTAACTATGGGGTTATGTCTGCGAAAAACGGAGGCATTAACGTCATTATTACCACCACGGTGTTGAGCTTTGTCTGGTATATGCGAGGGAACAAAGTTTCAACTGTATCGTGGGCAAAGTTCGGTAACATCTTTATGGGCGTGTTCTTCGGCTGCGCGTATTTCAATATTATCTTCCTTGCCGTGTACGGCTATTACATTCCGGCAAATGTACGGGTCGGTCTCTCAGTTCCCCAGGTGGCGACGACTTTGTCGTGTCTCTTCTTCATGTTTGCGTTGAATAGCTTCATGATGAAGGGCGCCAAGCAAATGGGGCCGATTGAGTGGGGCAAGATTTCAGCCCGCTCGCAATACGCCCTAATTATGTTGGCGACCGCATTTACCTGGATGATGGGATTGATGGGCTATATCCGCTCGTCGGTTAGGCTTTTCTGGCATGTCAATGAAATCATGAGGGACAATTCTCCATGGGCCTATACCCATACGGTGGGATTTGCCGCCAACATGATTTCAGCCAACGTGTTGTTTTTCTGGATTACAATTCTATTTGTGTTTTGGTTGGGTAGCTTAACAGCAAAGAAGGTTCCGGTTGAGTCTAAGGCTGGAATACCTGGTAGTGTTCCGCAGCCGGCTCCCAGTCATTAACCTGTGTCTTCGTTGATAGTCGGCTCAACGGACGGTGTGGGGACATGTCGCCACGCGAAGTTGTAGCTGTAGGAGGTCATGACCTTGGGTAATTTGATTACAGAAGCACTGTCGATGGGTTGGATGGCTATGGCCATCCTTGGGGGATTGCTCGTGTATTTTCAGGTGTCCATCAGCGACCCTGCTGCGAAGAAGCGCGCAGTATTTAAGACGTTCATTGGGATTATTTCCTGCTTCCTCCTGTTTATGGCGATCGCCAATTACAAGACTAACTTTTACGGCGAAAGCCGGTTGCTTCCTGTTTCGTTAGTCATGATTACTGTGACAACCTTCATCATGGCCCTCTACTTCACCAATCTCAGTGCCCTTCTGAAGATCGGTGGCATGATGTTCTTCGTGGCTGCGTTCCTGTCCGGTTATGGGAATTGGCTTCCCCAAGTGGAAGGTGGCTTTCCGCCGGTAGAGGAGAAGGTTACGTGGGAAACCATGTCCACTCAGCAGCTGGCTGACAAGGGTGAGGAAATTATCTTTGGCGGCGTCGGAAAGAATAAGGAGCAAGGTGCGATCGGTAAGGGGCAATGTCCGCTTTGCCATGCTTTCCATGCCGGTATGCTCGGTGAGAGAGCGCCAAACTTGTTGGGTTTGCCAACCCGCAAGGAGCGCTTAGAAGACCCCAAGTACTCTAAGGGTAACCCGTCAAAGCGTGAGTATTCTGTCAAGGAAGCATTCCCTGGTTCAGGCACTGCAGAGACCATACAGGAATATATTGCAGAGTCACATGCCTGTCCTAGTTGCTATGTTGTTGCTGGCTATGGTGTGAAAGGTACGAACGATAAAGAAAGCCCGATGCCCTCGATTCATAAGCCGCCAATCTCTCTTAGTCTCGCAGAGCTTGCGGCAGTTGATACATGGATGTACGCCAGGGAGGGAGTTGAGCCTCCATCATTCGATGACATCGTGAAGTCGTATGAGAAGTTTGTTCCTGAGGCTGACCGTCCGAAGCAGGCAGATGATAAACCTGCGGGAGCCACGTCACTGCTGGCAGATGGATCAGAGCCTGTTGATCAAATTTTTGCCAAAGCTCAGTGCGTGTCATGCCATACCATTCCTGGTATTCCAGGTGCCATGGGGACGATCGGTCCGAAGCTTGAGGAAGGGACCACTGCCGCACAGCGTATAAAGGATCCGGCGTACAAGGGCACAGCAAAATCACCGGCTGAATATATTATGGAGTCCATCGTTGATCCAAGCGCCTATGTTGTTAAGCCATTCCCGGATAAGACCATGCCGGCCATTTTCGGCCAGAAATTGAGCGCTGGAGCATTGAAAAAAATCGTTGACTACTTATCGCAAGTGAAAACCGGAGCGCCACCACCAAAGATTTCCTAGGACCCGGTTGTTTGTCATGCGGAGAGTAAAGGGAGTTTGCCGATGAAAGCTTTGATGTCACTTGGTGCATTGATTGGAGTAGCGGGGCTGCTCCTGCTCGGTGGGATGTTCTTTGATATTGTTCCATCCACTACTGTGCGATTGGTTGAAGGGTATATGCCGATCCAGCTGCTGCTTGAAGTGGCATGCTATGTAATTGGTTTTACTGGGCTGAGCTACATGATGAATGCTATGGGGATGGCTCTCCCACGCTTTTGGCAAGGGATTGGCTTCTGGGTATTTTTGATGGTTTATCTCAAATATCGCGTCTACCCGCCAATCCCATTCAGCGTGCGTGCGATGTACGGGACAGTTGGACTTGTAACGGTGTTCATGTGGATATCCGCGAATGAAGAGGACTGGACGAAATTCAAGCAACCCATCCTAAACGTACTTGATGCCCAAACGGGTGGGAAAAGGCTATTACGTTATCTCTATCTTGTGCTCTTGCCGATTTTGATCGGGGGATTCTCCTTCAATGCCATGATGCCGAAATCGGAGGAACCTATTGAGTTGCGAACGGTACATCCTGCCCCTCCTGCCAGCACAAAAGTGCATGGTAAGACCTATACCCTGCAGACATCTCAGAACCCTTACCGCGTCAATCCGGAAGGGAAGTATGATCAGGAGTTCTCAAACGCCAATATTGTCGAGCAAGGTATGGGGCGCTTGATGAAGCCCAATGCCAACCCATGGGACGACAAGAATCAGGGTTATCTGAAGTATGTGCGAGAGGGTGGTGAGATATTCTTTCAGAACTGTCATTTCTGCCATGGTGACAATCTGAATGGTAGAGGGCTGCACGCCTTTGCGTTCAATCCAATTCCGGCAAATTTTACCGATCCAGGAACAATCGCCCAGTTGCAGGAAACATTTATCTTCTGGCGTGTTTCGAAGGGTGGAATTGGATTACCCAATGAAGGATTCCCGTGGGCTTCAGTCATGCCACCATGGGAACAGCACCTGACCGTGGATGAAATTTGGAAAGTCGTTTTGTTTGAATATTGGCACACCGGATACTATCCACGGACTTGGGATTAGTCGCTATATCCCCGAGAATGCCAAACGAAACATAATGAAGATTATGAGGCTAAACATGATGGACAGTATAACTCAGAAGGCCGGGATCATCGCGGCTGCAGCCTTCGGAGTGGTTTTAGTATCGAGTGCTGGATATTCGTCAGTTTCAGCGCAAGGGCTCCCTGAGGGATTTAAAAAAGGAGAGCTTGCAGCTGAACCCTCCGCAGAAATGATTGAAGCAGGGAAACGAGTCTACTTTACCAAATGTGTGTGGTGCCATGGGGTCGACGGGGCAGGTGACGGGCCTGGTGCCGACCGTCTCTGGCCTCGCCCACGCAACTTCAATCAGGGAACTTTTAAGATTCGGCATACGGCCAGCGGAGAGTTGCCCTTGTTTGATGCCAAGAAGCCGATCCCCGGTCAAAACGATCTCTTTGAAACTGTGACGCATGGTCTGCCCGGATCCGCGATGCCTCCGTGGGAAGGTATCTTGAGCGAGGAACAGCGTCAACAAGTCCTCTCTTTTGTGACGACCCAGCTCGTCAAAGATAGAAAATTCACCGATAAGCAGTCAGAAAGTCAGACCGTGCTGCAGTTGGCTGATTTGAAGCCGAAGCCGGCCACCGATGAAAGCAGGAAGCGTGGTGGTGAGTTAATCGTCGAAAAAAAGTGCGTTGAATGTCATGGCATGGAAGGCCGGGGTGATGGAAACGCCTTCAATCTCAAGGATGACTGGGGCTTCTCCATTCAGCCGGCTAATTGGCATAAGTGTTGGAATTTCCGTGGGAGTCGTCAGGATCCGTACAACGTGTCCAACATTTTCAGAACGTTCTCAACTGGTGTGAACGGCACGCCAATGCCTTCGTTTGCAGACAACACGACCGTTGATGAGCGCTGGGATATTGCCAATTTTGTTAATTCTCTTTGTGAGCGAGATCCACTGGGTAATCCCTTACCAATCGATCCTCTGACTGATAAGCCCAAAATAAATTTCGTCATTCCATCAGATATGGTTGAAGGAGAAATCCCGACCGATCTTGAGAATGAAGCATGGAAGAAGGCTCCAAAACGATATGTGGCCATGGGTGGGCAGATTACCCACAAGCCGAGAAACTTTGTCAATCGACTGGACGATATTTGGGTGCGATCGCTCTATAACGATAAATACATTGTCTACCTGCTCGAGTGGGATGACAGAACGAAGAGTGTGGCAGAGGGGAAGCTCCCTTGGGCTCCAACCCAAGTCAATATCGATATCAAGGAACAGGACCCGAAGACCGGTGAAGAAGGATCCATTGCCGCGCAACAGAATAATTATGCGGTTTATAATGACGCCATTGCCATTGAGACCGCAGTCAAGTGGAAAGAGCTTCCAGCGCCGATCAAGCCACGGTACCTGTTCGGGACGAACGAACAGTTCCCCATGGACATCGTCAAGTGGGAGGCGGATGGGTCCCTGCGTGCCTTCAAAGGGACTGGCTGGGATAAGGATTTTGAAGAGCGGGATAACTATGAAGAGGCGATGAAGCTTCTCAAGGCTGAATGGTTGAATGGCCGGTGGTATGTCATGATTCAGCGGCCTGTCGGAAATAAGAAGGATCAAGATTACGATGAAGATACCTTCTTTGAAGTAGGCCAATATATTCCGACCGTCTTCTTTGCCTGGGATGGCCATAATGGTGATGCAGGACGGAAGATGGCCGTGTCGGCATTCTACTACACCTTCATGAATCCACCTGTTCCACAGGAGACCTACATTTATCCGGTCGTCATTGCAGTCGGTGTGGTTCTTCTGGAGGGCTGGGTTTTGACACGACGTTCGAATAAGAAAAGAGGAAAGACACTGTAGTTCTCATTTGAAACGGGAGTAGGTGCTGTAAACTGAAAAGGGGGTGGGGGTAACCCACCCCCTTTTTTATTTCGCAGGTAATTCATCCATGATTCGCGATGTCTCAGGGGTGCTCCTGGCTGGGGGCAAGAGTCGACGGATGGGGACTGATAAACGCTTTCTTGCCATCGGCGGGGGAACGATGCTCGAAAGGAGTTGCAACGTTCTTTCGAACATGTTTGACCGTGTTTGTATAGTTATTGCCCAGGATAGTCCGGCGCTGGAGGCGCGCATTCCAGTCATTCGTGACCTGGTCCCATTCTGCGGGAGTCTCGGTGGACTGTATACCGGACTACAGCAGGCAATGACGAAGCATATCTTTCTCGCTGCCTGCGATATGCCCTTTATCCATGCAGGCCTCGTAGAATACATGGTCGGCAAAAAGGACGAGTCGGATGTAGTTCTAGCCTATTGGAACGGGCGACCTCAGCCGACTCATGCCGTCTATAGCCGAAACTGCCTGCCGGTTGTGGAGGCGCTCATGCACAGCGGTAATCTGAAGATACAGAGACTAGTTACAAACCCTACCCTGCGTGTTCGTTTGGTCACGGAGGAGGAGATTCGCACGATTGATGTGGAGGGGCGATCCTTTCTTAATGTCAACACACCGTCAGATCTTGACCGCGCTCGCGCCATCTTTGGAGATCAGTTGGAAGACCGATATGGTGACTTTCCAAAACTGGCATGACACGGTCATTGATCATCTTGCATCCAGGCTCCTTGGGAGATGTCTTGCTGGCGGTCCCGGCCATCCGAAGGCTTCATGCTCGGTACTCAGGGCTGGAAACATTGCTCATTGCCCGCGATGCCGTGAGTCGATTTCTCGGGGCTTGTCGCGTCATCGATGATTGGATGTCCTTGGAAGGACCAGCCGGTGTTGGGCTCTTTTCAATGGGCGTCCAGCTACCGCATGAGCTAGAGACGTGGTTGAACCGATGTGATGTCGCGGTTGCCTGGATGGAAGACAGCGCTGGTGCACTTCGTGCCAGGTTCCAAGAATTGAATGTCCCACAGATACGAATTCAATCACCATCTTCTCCCACCTTACGTGCGAGGCATCAGAGCCATCGTTTTCTTGAAACGGTTGAGGAGCCGGTCGATGATGGTTTCTCAGACCATTTCATTCAAATCCCCTCATGCCTTGTCAAAGAGGGCATGGTCTGCCTTGAGCGTCTAGGGGTTCCACGGGGACGCACATTTGTGCTCGTGCATCCTGGGAGCGGGAGTGCACACAAGTGTCTCAATTCAGAAACCCTTGCGGTCATCATTCAGAGCCTTGATGAGAAAGGGGTGTTGCCGATAGTCATTGAGGGGCCGGCTGATCAGCAGGCGGTCAGACATGTGCTACAGGCAAGCAGCCGAAGACCGCTCATTCTACGAAATCTTGATCTCACGGCGCTTGCCGGAGTCCTGGTGCAGGCCAGGTTCTTTCTCGGTCATGACTCAGGTGTGACACATCTGGCGGCTCTCCTCGGTGTCCGTACCGTCGCCGTCTTTGGCCCAACCGATCCGGATCGGTGGGCACCCCTCGGGGATCACGTGACGATTGTGCGAGGGCCATCCTGCCTCTGCCGATCTTGGGAAGCCGTCCGACAATGCCACGAAAAGCCGTGCCTTGATGTGCCGACAGAAGAGATACTTACCCCACTGGACGCATCTGGACTAGCGATGTTTTGATCAGAACCCATTGGAATTCAAAGTAAACCGCCTTGTCTCTCGCTATCGCATAATGTTACAGTGCTGGGCTGATTTCCATTGATTCGTCATGACTGAGAGGAATGGTTTTGTCGCAAGGTATCGTGCAAGCGAAGGTAGCCACCGCCCTCCTGACTGCCCTCAATGGGGCAAAGCAAAAGGGCCAGCTCAAGACACCGGTCTGGCCGACGCTGAGTCTGGATGCCCCAAAGCGACCGGAGTGGGGAGATCTGGCCTCGACCGTGGCGATGTCCTTGGCAGCTTCTGAGCAGAAGGCTCCGCATGACATTGCACAAATCATTGTGGATAACCTCTCTGAGCGAGAGCAACTGTTTGATCGTGTGGAGATCGTCAGGCCAGGTTTTTTGAATCTCACGGTCAAGCCGGCTCTTTGGCAGGAAGTCATTCGAGAAATTTTGGCACAGGGGCGGTCATATGGCCGAACCGATATCGGGCATGGCCGGCGAGTGTTGGTTGAGTATGTGAGTGCCAATCCGACCGGTCCATTGCATGTCGGACATGGACGAGGCGCTGCGGTTGGACAGGCGGTTGGGCGACTGCTGCAGGCCATCGGGTATGATGCCGTGAGCGAGTACTACATCAACGACGCTGGACGGCAGATGAAGCTGTTGGGCGCGTCGGTGTATGCACGCTATCTTGAGCTGTCGGGGCAACCCACTGCGCTTCCGGAGGATGGGTACCATGGGGCATATGTTACGGCAGTCGCTCAAAAAATAAAGGAGCAACTTGATGGTGTGGCCGGCAAGCTCAGTTCGGAGGAACTCGAGGCTCGCTGCCGAACGCTAGCCTACCAAGAACTCTTGGGACACATTCGCAGCGACCTCAAGACCTTTGGGATTGAGTTCCACTCGTGGTTCAGCGAAGCGTCTCTTTTGGAATCACAGGCCGTGGAGAGGGCTTTCGATGAATTAACAACCAAAGACCTCCTGTTCCAGCAGGAAGGCGCTTGGTGGTTTCGATCATCGGTCTACGGGGATGAGAAGGATCGCGTCGTCAAGAAGCAGGACGGCGAATACACCTACTTGGCCTCTGATATCGCCTACCACCACGACAAGCTACGGCGTGGGTATGATCTGCTGATTGATGTCTGGGGGGCTGATCATCATGGGTACATCCCCCGGCTGCAAGCGGCGGTCCAGGCCTATGGCCATCCGAAAGAGCGTCTGCACGTCGTGTTGGTGCAACTTGTGAAGCTGCTACGGGATGGAGTCGAAGTAAAGATGTCCAAGCGGACCGGCGACTTCATCACGATGCGGGAAGTGATTGATGAGGTCGGGGCTGATGCGGCGAAGTTTTACTTTCTGATGCGAGATTCCAAGACCCACTTGGAGTTTGATTTGGAGTTGGCCAAACAGCGTTCCAGCGACAATCCGGTGTACTACGTGCAGTATGCCCATGCGAGAATTTGCAGTCTGTGGCGTGTTGCATCCGAACGGGGCATTGCCCGTCCAACGGCCAGTGAAACGGACCTCACGGTGCTCACGGATCCAGATGAGTTGGGCTTGATCAAGAAGCTGGCAGCGTATCCGGAGGTGCTCCAGGCAAGCGCCCTCGCGTTTGAGCCGCATCGGGTGACCTATTACCTTCAGCAGTTGGCGGCACTCCTGCACACGTTCTATAACAAGCACCGGATTCTCCCTCCGGCTGGTGAGCCAGGGGTGGATGAGCTGGAGGTGGCCGAAGTGCTCACACCCAGCCGCACCGCGGCACGGCTGGTCTTGATGGGAGCGGTCCAGCAGGTGATTCAGAATGGGCTTGAGGTGCTGGGTCTCTCAGCCCCGGAACAGATGTAGTTCGCCACCTCAAAGAACGATGATGCAGTACCAGATCCACCACTCCGACCCAGATTCCAAGGGTCGCATCGGCCAGTTGACGACAGGCCATGCCACGATCGAGACGCCGGCGTTTATGCCGGTGGGATCCCTGGGGCCGGTGAAGGGACTTGAACCCAAGGATCTGCAGGAGTTAGGGTTTGGTTTGATGCTCAATAATGCGTACCATCTGTACCTGCGTCCCGGGCACAAGATCGTCGCGGATATGGGAGGACTCCATGCCTTTACCGGCTGGTCTGGGTCCATCCTCACGGATAGCGGAGGATTTCAGATCTTCAGCTTGGCGAAATTGTGCGAGATCACCGATGAGGGCGTCACGTTTCAATCGCATATCGACGGATCGACCCATGTGATTACACCGGAGAAGGCGATTGAGATCGAAGAAGCTCTAGGGGCCGACATTATTATGGTACTGGATCAGTGCGTGGCGCTTCCTGCCTGCAGAGAGATTGTGCAGGAGGGGGTACGCCGGACCAGGCTCTGGGCAGAGCGTTGTCAGGCAGCGCGTCGTCGGACGGACCAGGCGTTGTTTGGGATCGTCCAGGGTGGCCTGGAGGCTGACGTACGCGTCACATCGGCGCGAGAGTTGGTGACGTTAGGGTTTGAGGGGTACGCCATCGGTGGATTGTCCGTTGGTGAGAGCAAGGCAGATATGTACAGTATGCTCGACGTGACGGTTCAGGAGTTGCCGGAAACAAAACCTCGGTATCTGATGGGGGTGGGGCTTCCTGAAGATCTCGTCGAGGGAGTGGCGCGTGGGGTTGATCTTTTTGACTGTGTCGTTCCGTCGCGCCACGGGAGAACGGGCTCTCTCTTTACCTCGTCGGGGCGAGTGGTGATTAAGCAGGCCCAATATGCGAACGATGAGCGGCCGATCGATCCCGATTGCGGGTGCCCGGTGTGTGCCCGATATTCCCGCGCGTATCTGCATCATCTGTATCTGATCAAGGAGATGTTGGGGGCTCGACTCAACACCATCCATAATCTTTGGTATTTCTCCGAGTTGATGCGTGGCATTCGGGAAGCCATGAGGGAGAACAGGTTCCCAGCGTTCCGCGAGGCCTTTTATCGGCGCCGGGAGCGACAGGGTGTGAGAGAACATATTAAGGATGGTGAGGCGACTGCTCACCGCGAATGCGAAAACACTTATCAGGCATAGAAGGGAAGATGTGCGATGTTGATGGAATCACTGGCATGGGCGGAAGGAACAGGTGGAGGCGGGGCAGCTGCAGGAGGCGGGGCGGGAGGGATTCTGTCGTTGGTTCCCTTTGTGCTCATCTTTGTGATTTTTTATTTTCTGCTCATTCGGCCGCAGCAGCAGAAGCAAAAGCAGCAACAGGCGCTGTTGGATGCCGTCAAAAAGGGCGACAAAGTGGTGACCACCTCGGGTATTTGGGGAACCATTACCAATCTTGGGAAGGATACCGTCACGTTGCAAATTGCGGACAACACCAAGATTAAGATGCAGCGGGAGAATATCTCCCGGCTTCGTACGGAAGATGAAGATAAAGAGTAGCGTGGCGTCGGTCCAATAGGAGAAGGGGTTGCGGACGAGATGAAAAAAGTAGGTGGGCGCTTATGGTTGTTGGCACTGGTGTTGGTGGGATCGTTCGTCTCATTTCTTCCCTCCTACCCGCCGCTCTATCAAGCCATGCCGAGTTGGCTGAAAGGGGTACTGCCGAATAAGGGCATTACATTGGGATTGGATCTGCAGGGCGGCATCCATATGGTGTTGGAAGTGGATGAGGATCGTGCCGTGGAAATCGCCGTGGATCGATCGGTTACGGCACTGCAAGATCTCCTGACGGAGAAGAAGATCGCCGTCGACTCGGTCAAACGCATCGGACATGAACAGATTACGGTTCAGGTTCAAAACGCCGATGCGAAAGCTCCGACTCAAAAGCTGATCGACAATTTCCCAAGCTTCGTCGAGAACGAATCGGCGGAGTCGGCCGCGACCGTGATCTGGGTGTTGCGTGAGGCGGAGACCAAGCGCATCAAGGACTCTGCGATCAATCAAGCGTTGGAAACCATCCGAAACCGAATCGATCAATTCGGGGTGGCGGAACCGATCGTGCAGCGGCAGGGTTTGAAGCAGATCGTCGTCCAGCTTCCAGGCGTCAAGGATCCCAAGCGTGCCAAGGATTTGATCAAGGAAACGGCATTGCTGGAATTCAAAATGTTGGATGAAGATATCCGGCTGGATTTGCCCGGGCATGTGACGAAGGACAAAGAGGCCGAGGTGCTCCAGCAGTTTGAAAGCAAACTGCCTGAAGGGGATCAGATCTTGTTCGAGCGGGTGGTTGATAAGGATACCGGGGTCGAATTTCGCGCGCCTTACGTCGTCAAAAAACGCGTGATGTTGACCGGCGATGTCTTGAGCGACGCGCGGGTCGCGATCGGCCAATTCAATGATCCCTATGTGTCGATTACCTTCGACTCCAAGGGGGGGCAGGAGTTCGAGCGAATCACGGGAGAACATGTCAAGAAGCGTATGGCCGTGGTGTTGGATAACACCATTTATTCAGCGCCGGTAATTCAAGAGCGGATTGCGGGAGGGCGGGCGCAAATTACGGGGACATTTTCGACGCAGGAGGCTAACGATCTGGCCATCGTGTTGAGGGCCGGCGCCCTCCCGGCGCCCTTGAAGATCGTTCAAGACCTGACGGTGGGACCATCCCTGGGACAGGACTCGATTGACAAAGGGGTCAAGGCGACCTTGATCGCGGGCCTCATGGTTGTCGTATTCATGATCGTGTATTACCGTCTGTCCGGGCTCATTGCAGATTTTGCCTTAGCCTTGAATCTCATCTGCCTGATGGGTGCTTTGTCGGCCTTGACGGCGACGTTGACCCTCCCGGGGATCGCCGGCATTGTGTTGACGATCGGAATGGGGGTCGATTCGAACGTGTTGATCTTTGAGCGCATTCGAGAAGAGCTTCGAAGTGGGAAGGCAGTGCGGTCCGCCATTGATGCCGGGTACGACAAGGCCTTGCTCACCATTATTGACTCACACGTCACGACCCTGATCACAGGGGTGGCGTTGTTTCTCTTTGGGACCGGGCCGATCAAGGGGTTTGCCGTGACGCTGTGCTTAGGCATCGCGATCAATCTCTTCACGGCGTTGGTCGGGACGAAAGTGATTTTTGATCTGTTGTATCAGAAGCAGAAGGTTGAAGCGCTGAGCATTTAACCATGACCCCATCGATACTGACTGTCCAGGATGAGGCTCAGGGCTATCAAAAGGGAGCGCGCATGTTAGAGATTCTAGGGAAAACCAACATTGACTTCATGGGCAAGCGCCAGTTCGCTTTCCTCTTTTCGGGCATCATGGTGCTGCTTGGGCTGATCGCGCTCGTGCAGATTGCGCGAGGTGCTGCGAATCTGGGGATCGACTTCGCCGGAGGGACTGCGGTTCAACTGAAGTTCGATCAGCCGGTTCGCATCGACGAAGCTAGGAAGGTCTTGCAGGCCAACGGTCTCAACGATGCGGAATTACAGGAATTCGGGCAGGACAATAAACTGCTCATCCGAGTCAAGGCGTCCACGACGATCGAAGAAAAGGTTGCGGAGCGTGTGGTGGCCATCTTCTCCAAAGAGTTCCCAAGCAACAAGTTTGTGGTCGACTCGACCACCGAGATCGGCCCGACTATCGGCAAGAAACTTCAAGAAGATGCGCTCGTGGCCATCGTCATTTCGTTTGTAGGAATTATTCTCTACATTGCGGCTCGATTCGAGCTGCGTTTTGGAGTCGCAGCGGCGCTGGCGACCTTCCACGATGTGTTGGCCGTCGTTGGAGTCTTCTATATCCTGGACAAAGAAATCACGCTTCTCATCGTGACGGCACTCTTGACGTTGGCGGGGTATTCGCTGACCGACACGGTGGTCGTCTTTGATCGGATCAGAGAAAACTTGAAGCAGCGTCGTCGTGAGAGTGAGGAAGCGACAATCAACAGCGCGGTCAATCAGGTCTTAAGCCGGACCATCGTCACCAGCTTGACGGTTGTGCTGGTCCTTATTCCGTTGACCCTTGCCGGTGGCGAAGTGCTCCATGATTTTTCGTTGGCCTTGCTTGGGGGTGTGATTTTCGGGACCTATTCATCGGTATTTGTGGCCAGTCCTCTCTTATTGTTGTGGCCCGGAACGCAGGGCCGACTCTTGAAGCGCAATTGAGCGAATAGTGGAATAGAACGGCGTCGCTCGTGAAGCGTCGTTCGTTCTGACGAAGAGTCACTGGTGTCACGTTTCTGGCTTCACGTTGCCCGAGAATAACTCCCAACACGTGAAACTCGAAACGTGCAACCTGTGAATCAGAACGCTTCACGAGATACGATTCACTCTTCACAGGTTTCCGCATCTTTAGCGGATGACCCTTATGACGATCTGGAGCCGGTCATATAGTCTCCAGCAAAAAATCATCGGCGCGATCGTCATGGTCGGCCTCCTCCCACTTGCCCTCCTGCTTGTCCTGATCTATGCGGAAGAACGGCGAGTGCTGCGCGAGGCGACGGGTGCGGATTTTAGAGAAGTTGCCGTCGAAGCCGCTCGGCGGATCGAGATGCAGGTCACGCGAGGGATGAGCGAGGCCCAGCAGCTCGCGACCATACCATTTCTCCGCACAGCCGTCTCCGAAGCGAACCGGACCTACGAAGGGAAGGATGCACGCAGTATTGCTGAGATCATCAAGGAGTGGCAGCAGCGATGGGGGCAGCGGGCTAAGCGAAGCGAGTTTCCGCTGTTCGTCAACCGGATCGTGACCAACTACTTGATTCAGTGGCACGAGATTCGAAAGTCGGACTACATCGGGATCTTGGTGACTGATGGGCAGGGTGCCTTGGTCGTCAGCTCCATTCCGCAAGTCGAATATTCGTATGCGAAAACAGCTTGGTGGCAAGCGGTCGTCAAGAACGGCAGCCGACGACCCTATGTGAGTGAGATCACCTTTGATCCCTCGTTCGGCACGCATGTCGTGGCTGTGGTGACCCCAATTCTAGAGGATCACCGGCAGGCCGTGATCGGAGCTGTCACGATTTTGTTGCGGCGTGATGCGCTCTTCCAAGTGATCGCGGAAAAGTCGTTTGGTGCGACCGGTCACGCCATGCTGGTGGCGACGGATGGGGGAGTCGTCATTTGTCCGATCCTCGGTCCTGAAGCCCACTCAATTGATACCGAATTTCTTAGCTCATTACCCACGACGAAGCCGGGATGGGTCATCGCGGCTGACGATTGGCACGGCAACAAGGACGCGCTGATTGGGATGGCACCGGTGCGGTTTGCTGATCTCATTGACCCGGGGAGTCTGGGCGGAAAGCGTTGGATGACGGTTGTCCGCCAGGATCCAAGCGAGACATTTGCCCCGCTGGGTGAATTGATCGCCAAAGTGCTCTTGTTCGGTGTCGTGGTGTCAATGGGGCTTGGCGGAATCGGCGTCGTGATCGCTCGTCGGATCGCGGAACCGGTTCGTGTGCTGCACGCTGGAGTTCAGCAGATCGGGAGTGGTCGGTTGGACCAGCGGATAGAGATCAAGACCGGCGATGAAATCGAAGGGCTTGCACGGGCGTTCAATCAGATGGCAGCAAATCTGCAACTCTCCTTCGGCCAGCTGGAACAGCGAATCTCCGAGATCAGACAACTGGAGGAGAAATATCGGGACTTGATCGAGCATGCGCCTGAAATGATTTGTCAGCTTGATCGAGGCGGGCGGCTAGTTCATGTCAACAAGACCGGCCTCGATAAGCTTGGATATAGCCGTCAAGAGATGTTGAACATGAAGTTATGGGAGCTCGTGCCCCATGGACAGGAAGGGCAGGTATTGCACTATCTCGAACAGTTGGTGTGTCGGGGGCAGAGTTCGATCGAGACGGTGTTGTTGGCGAGGGATGGCCGACAGATCGATGTCGAAATCCATGCGACGGCGCTGTTTGATCACGAGCGAGGTGGGTTGGTGCACTCTCGTGCCTTTGTGCGCGATGTGACCGAACGCCGTCGATTGGAGCAGGAGCTGCAGCGGTATGCCGTGGGGTTGGAACGGGTTGTGTCTGAGCGCACCAAGCAGTTGACGGTTTCGCAGGCACGCTATAAGACCCTCTTTGATGTCGTGGCGGACTCCGTGTTTATGGTTGGCGTGACAGGAGAGATTGTCGCGGTCAATGAACGGGAACAACAAGTTCTGGGGTATGTGGAGTCGGAGGTGGTCGGGAAGCCCATCCATGATGTCTTCCTCCCGGAATATCACGAGGCGTTCGCGAACTGGCTGGCCGATGTCGGTAGTGAGCAGCGGCAGGCGACGACCCAGGAGATTGTCGTGTACCACGCCGACCGTCGTGCGGTTCCTGTGGAAATGGACTTGATCCGAGTCGACGGGACCGACCCGCTCCTTGTCATGGTACAGCTTCGGGATATTACCGTCCGGAAGAAACTGGAGCGTCAGCTCCAATCGTATCGGGAGGATCTCGAGCTGAAAGTCAGTGAGCGAACTCGAGAAATCGAGGAGACGAAACAATACCTGGAGAATCTGCTCGAGAACGCCAATGATGTCATCTATACACTGGATCTCGACCAACAGTTCACCTATGTCAACAGCAAGGTCAATGCCTGGGGCTATCGCAAGGATGACCTGATCGGGCGGCCCTATCTCTCGCTCCTGTCGCGGCGTCATCGTGGGCGCCGTCTGAAGAGCACGTTGGATATCGGTGCCAAACAGGTCTACGAAGTCGAAGTCGTGACTCGTCTGGGCGAACCACGCACCGTCACGGTCAGTGTCTCGCCGTTGCATGGGGCGGACGGTCGCATTTTGGGGGTGCTCGGTATCGCGCGGGACATGACAGAGACCAAGAAGCTGGAACGACAGATTCGAAACGCGGAAAAACTGGCGTCGGTCGGCAAACTCGCGGCCGGCGTGGCTCATGAGATCAACAATCCGCTGGGGGGGATTCTGAACTGTCTGTACAACCTACGCAAAGGGACTCCGTCACCGGCACGCCAGGAGGAGTATTGGGCGTCGATGGAGCACGGTGTCCGGCGCGTGCAAAAAATCGTCCGCCAATTGCTCGATTTTTCGCAACAGCATGAGCCGGCGTTCAGCCAGGCCGATATCAATCGAGTCGTCGACCAGGTGCTGACCCTGACGACCCATCTGTTCGTTCCCAGCGGCATTCGCTTGGAGATCCTACAGGGACAGGGCCTTCCCCCCGTCATGGTCGACCGGCATATGATCGAACAGGTGCTGATGAATTTGATCCTCAATGCCGTGCAGGCGATGAAGAGCGGCGGAGTCTTGACCATCCGGACGTCCGTATCGGAAGGCGTCTGCCGTGTGGATGTGCAGGATTCAGGGGCAGGCATTCCGGCCTCGGTGCTCCCTCGTATCTTCGATCCCTTCTTCACGACCAAAGGCGAGGGGGAGGGAACAGGGCTGGGCCTCTCGGTGAGCTTGGGCATCGTCGAGCGCCATGGAGGGAGGATTTCGGTGGAGAGCGAAGTCGGAACGGGCAGTACGTTCACGCTGTACTTGCCTGTCTCGCGGGACCGTGCCTTGGTGGAGAAGGACGTATGAAAGGTTTGGCTGTGCTGCTGGTGGATGATGAGCCGCTGATGCGTCTTTCAATGCTGGATGCGTTGGAGGCAGTCGGCTGTGATGTGCAGGCCGCTGCGACCGGTACGGAGGGGATCGAGGCGATTCAGAAGCGGACTTTCGATCTGGTGATCACGGATCTCCGGTTACCTGGCGCTGATGGGCTCACGGTACTCAAGACGGCCAAGGAGAAGGCCACTCAAACGGAAGTGCTCATGATCACCGCACATGGGTCTGTGGAAACAGCCGTGGGGGCCATGAAGCTGGGGGCTTTCGACTACATCACGAAACCGTTTCAGATGGAGGAATTGCTGCTGATCATTGAGCGAATCGGCGGGGTGATCGCCTTGCGGCGAGAGAATCAGGATCTCAAGCGTCAACTCGAAGACAAATTCTGCTTCCACGGTATCTTGGGAGCCAATAGCCAGATGCGGGCGGTCTTGGACAAGATCAAGATGGTGGCGGAAACCGATTCCACGGTTCTTATTGTCGGAGAAAGCGGTACGGGGAAGGAACTGGTAGCCAATGCTCTCCATCAAAACAGCATGCGCAAAGGATCGCCGTTGATTAAGGTCAGCTGCGCCGCCTTGCCAGAGACGTTGTTGGAGGCGGAACTCTTCGGCCATGAGAAAGGGGCATTTACCGGGGCCCTACGCCAGCGCCGCGGGCGGTTCGAGATGGCCAACCGGGGGACGCTCTTCCTTGATGAAATCGGAGAAATCTCCCCCGTTGTACAAGTGAAACTGTTGCGTGTGTTGCAGGAACGGGTCTTCGAGAGGGTTGGTAGTAACGAACCGATCGAGGTCGATGTTCGGCTCGTCTGTGCCACGCAAAAGGATCTGCGCAAGGAAGTGGCGCAGGGCCGGTTTCGGGAGGATCTTTTTTATCGGCTCAATGTCGTGCCGATCCTCGTGCCACCGCTTCGGCAACGGCAAGAAGACATCATGGTGATTGCCGAGCATGTGCTGGAAACCTCTTCGCCGAAACTCAATAAACAGCTGCGTGGGTTTTCCCAGCCGGCTCGCGAATTGCTGTTGCGGTACTCGTATCCGGGAAATGTGCGAGAGCTGCAGAATCTCGTAGAACGGGCCGTCGCCTTGGGCCGAGATCGGACATTGGTGCAACCGAATGACCTCTGTGGATTTCAATCCTGTCCGTATGTCGGGGGAAGTGCGCAGGAGGCTTGCGGTTTCTGTCATGAAGGGTTGACCGGTGAGAACAAGAAACAGGTCGCGTCCATGACCTCGTTGGCCGCGGCACGAGAAGGATTTGAGAAGGACTATATTGTGTCTGTATTGGAGCGAGTTGAAGGAAGCCGCACGACGGCATCGAAGATTCTGGGGCTGTCGCGCAAGGCTTTGTGGGAAAAGTGTAAACGCTATGGGATCCCCTCGGCGTATGACGACCAAGGAGAGGGATAGAGGCGGTCTTCTAGGTACCGAGCGGCCGTGTGGTGATAGTTCCGGTACTCCCTCTATGAACCTGTGGAGGCCTGCCTCAGCACTTCGCGCAACGATTCATACAGACACTTCGCTACTGCAGCATTGCCCGCAGGTGAATAATGGTCGACCAGGAACCGGTCGGTGGGTTTTACTTCCAGCAAACAGGGCGTTGGATCAATGAAAGGGAGCCCAACGTTTTGCAGCACTCGCTTTCCAGTAGGGAAGGTTGAGGGGTTTGAAAAATCAACTTTACTCGGGAAGTAAATCAAAATAGGGATCGATCCGGCCTCAGTGGCTGAGCGCACGAAGGATTGGATAATCGCTGAGTTGACTGTCAGTGTGTCATTGATAGGATCCACTCTCCACGGAGGATAGATCGTCGAGAACAGTCGAAAAAGATACGAGAAATGGAGTACGCCTGTTTCCCAGTCGCTCTGTCTGTAGCTTGGTTGATGATGGTTCAGGAAGGGAAGCTCCGAGGGGGAATTGTGCGTAAAGATCTCACTCGGTGAGAGAGTAGGGACATTGATCGTTGCTAATTCGCCACCTCGCAAGATAAGACGAGGTTTTGAAAATGGCCAGTCCCACTGAGGGACAGCCAGAAATGGATAGACCCACATCGTACGGACGAGGTCATGTGAGATCAGGCTGAAGAGGACGAATTTTGGTTTTCGCTGAATCACATCTTTCTGATAGCGCAGATAGGTCTGATCTACACCATAACTCGGAACGCCATAGTTCAAGAGTTGGAATTTGTCACCCAGCATCTGTCCAAGGTGAAATCCCCAACTCTCCTCATATCTCACCTCTTCAGCGAATGTGAATGAGTCGCCCACCATGGCAATTTCGATGCTCCCCTCAGTGTTAGCGAGGGACATGTCTGGATGCGCGGAACGGGTTCCCAATGAACTGGAGAAGTAGAGCCCGTTGGCGCTACGCCTTTCCGGCCCAACCGTCCAGCCGAGTTCGTTGTCATAGACGATGTAAGAAAGATCGCCATCGGCTTTCTCAACATGTTGCTGGTATCGATGTCTAACCTTGTCCCAACTTTTTGGATTCAATGGTCGACCAGAAAATACGATGCCGTATGGAGAGGGGAGGGATCCTGCTCGCACGATGAGTTCACCGGTTACTGTAAGAAGGACGACGGTGACAAGGTTCATCCCCACGATCAGGGCAAACCGGAGGGATGCTGTTCGTCGACTTTCCAGGTACTGACGTATGACAAATCCCCCAGCAATGAAGAGAGTCGTGATGGCACAGAGAAACGTGACTCCGGGTTGGCTGGTGAGGAAGCGACTGAACGGTTGGGAGCCTCTCATGTAGAGGGTAGCGGCAATGACCACAATCGACAATTCCCAGATCGAGAGTGTGGCAAGCAGCAGCAATTCCTGATTGCTGAGTGAAGTTCCTGGAGTCAGTTCATCGTCTTTCATCGCGTTTAACCTGCTTGTGGAAAAGATGCCGAGATCAAAGGGAGATCAGACCCAAGGCGAGATCGATTTCATGACAGCCATGTCAGTGTCCGGTTGTTGAATGAAAAACACGAATGATAAAGTGAGGTGCTGCGCTTATTGGGCACTACGGATGTCCGACTTTCGCGCTCTGTACGATGCACGCCGATGGCCTCTTGCCTCCTCAATGGTGTGGCGAGCTGGTGGGCACTATGATAGCAATCAGTATTCAGTGGAGTCTACTAAGGAATCCTTATCCATAATAGAAAAAGTGCCTGAGCCTACCAGGGGGAAGGACCTGAGTCTAAATGGGGGATGGGCTTCAGCAGTGTGTGTTCTGAGGCTGAGAGATGTCTCACGAAAAGATAAAGACCTGCCAAGGTGCCCGTAAGGGAGCGCACCGAGCTTCATCAGCGGCTGCGCATGTTTCATGGCGGACCAATTGCCGCGTTGTTAGGCTGTGTCCGATAGCGGTGGGCTTTCAGAGGGCTTGTACTTCCAGCACAATGGCTCCCAGACGAGGAGATGCCTACAAGGTGATTCCTGGGACGACGAACTCAGGAGCTCCGGCCATCGCGTGAGATGAGGTGCACACCTCTATTCTTGCGAGGCCAAACTATGCTGGCGCAGACTTATAAGTGACGAATTCAGGGTGGTATGATGAAGGGCTTTGAACGGGATGTTCTTTTTCTCACGAGTAGGGAGGGAGCGAAGCATAATGATGAAGCAGGTGCAGGTTCTTATAAGTCTCCTGGGGAGTCTGGTGTTGTTCATAGGTGTCGCTTTAGCCGCCGAGCCCGCGGATGTTGAGAAATTCGTCAATGCCCGCATTGAGATCGGCGAGATGATGACGAATTACTTCAAGGATGGAGGGGGATTCGGTGGGGGGCAGCAGCCATCGCAAGAACAGATGCGGCAAATGGGGGCGGACATCAATACCAAGCTTACGACACTTCTCGCCAAGCATGAGCTCACGCTCGAGGAATATCGCAAGCGGAGTCCAGAGGTGTTTGCAGATGATGCAGCGGTCAAGCAGTACCTGAGCGAGCATCCCGATCTCAAACAGCGGTACGAGGCGCTTCCCCTCGATCGGATGGGTCGTGGGGGCAGCACTGGGAGGGGATACTAAGGACATTACTGTGTCTTGGTGAGCTGCTCCACAGAGGAATCTTGTTTCATGCAATACGTTCATCTCGGTCGTTCAGGGCTCAAAGTCAGTCGGCTTTGTTTGGGGACGATGAATTTCGGGCCCCAGACAAACGAGAAGGACAGCTTCGCCATCATGGATCGAGCCTTGGAACTCGGCGTCAACTTTTTCGATACGGCGGATGTGTATGGCTGGAAACTCGGTGAAGGCTGGACCGAGCAGATTGTCGGTCGCTGGTTCGCCCAGGGTGGAGGTCGTCGGGAGAAAGTGGTGTTGGCCACCAAAGTATTCGGCCGGATGGGGGAGTGGCCGAATCAATCTCGCCTTTCAGCTCGCCACATCAAGCAAGCTTGTGAAGAGAGTCTGCGCCGGCTTCAAACCGACTGGATCGATCTATATCAGATGCACCACGTCGATCGGGAGACTCCGTGGGAAGAGATTTGGCAGGCGATGGAACAGTTGGTCCGGGAAGGCAAGGTGATCTATGTGGGCAGCAGTAACTTCGCCGGATGGCACCTAGCCCAGGCTCAGGAGGCGGCGCGCAGCCGCCATTTCTTTGGACTCGTCTCCGAGCAGAGTCTCTATAACCTCAATGAACGCACGGTTGAGCTGGAAGTCATCCCGGCCTGCGAGGCTTATGGCATCGGGCTGATTCCCTGGAGCCCGTTAGGGCGGGGGCTCTTAGCCGGAGTCTTGGACCCAGTTGAAGGAGGGCGTCGGGCCAATGAAGATTTGAAAAAGGAAGTGGCCCAGTCTCGCCAGAAATTGGAAACCTATGAGGCGCTCTGTACCAAGCTCAGTGAGCGGCCTGCCGATGTTGCACTGGCCTGGCTGCTGCATCAAAAAGCTGTCACGGCTCCGATCATTGGCCCCCGCACGATGGAGCAGCTTAACGGGGCGATGCGGGCACTGAGCCTTTCCCTGAGCCAGGACACGCTGAAGCAACTAGATGGCTTGTTTCCTGGTCCCGGTGGGACCGCACCGGAAGCCTATGCGTGGTAACCACCGATCAATTTCAGGCCTGTGACAAGGCGGCATCGCCACCGGCGGTTTCTTTGGGTGGTTGAGGATAGAGTGTCGAGAGTCGTTCAATAAGGGGCTTCGCTTCTGGCGTGCTGGTGCGGGTCGGGTCGCTCGCTGCATGGTCCCAGGCCAAGGTTCGGATTCCTGCTTCGGTCAGTCCCGCGCGTATCGTTTCGATCATTGCCTCGACGGTGAGCTCGGTCCAGGGACGGAGGTCCAAGACCCGATCCTCCAGTCTTCGGGGCGGAGGGGTTTCATGAATGAGCGCCCAGCAGCGATTAAATATGGTGGCGCGGAGCGTTTCAGGAATATTGAGTACCGTTAGGCGAGATGTGCAGAGGGCTGTGACTAACAGCACGAACTGAAGATCCGGCATGTCGGGGCGATGGATATCAAGTGTTTGCATGATCGGTTGCTTTCTGCTTCAGCACGTTCTTCCCAGATCCACAACAGGGCCTATCTGTTGAAGGGTGGAAGATTCAAGCAGGCCCTGTGAACCTGCTTTGGAATCTTCCACCCATCTGATCACGCGTTCGTGATGGCCGCTGCCGGCTTCTGGGCGAACTCTTTGTACCCATATTGCTTGGCGAGATAGGCCTTGGCGTCCTCGCTCACATACTCGGCAAATTTGTACCGGTCATCTTCCACGGTCTTGGCATCGGCCATGACTTGGTCGGTCGGGATCGCATACTCGATGTTGCAAGACGTGTAGGCCTGGATATAGGTCGGACCGACCTCGCGAGCGATCAGCACGGCCTTCTTGATGCAGCTTTCCACCCGGCGTGGATTATTCGGCACGACGGTAGCGATGTAAGCGCAGCCGGCGATCTTTGCCATGGCAACCATGTCCATTTTTTCGAACTTCTTGCCAAGTGGCGCCATCTTGAGCACCGCCCCTTTGGTCGTCATCCCACTTTCTTGTCCGCCGGTATTCCCGTAGACTTCGTTATCCAGCATGATGGTCGTGAATCGCTCTTTCCTGAACCAGGAATGGAGCACCTGCTGGAATCCGATGTCGGCGGTGCCGCCGTCACCGGCCATCACGACGACATCCTTGTGCTGGTCGCCGAAACGAATCCGCAATCCGCGTGACAGTCCACTCGCCACGCCATTTTGGTCCCCATAGTTGCCGTACACGAACGGAATCGCCGCTTGTGAAATGGCCAACCGGCCGCAGCCCGCCGTTCCGACGGTAATCGTGTCCTCAGGATTTGGGAATGCCACGATGGCAAGCCGGATGAACAGGGTCATCGCACAGCCGGCGCACATGGGATGCTCTTCGAGGATTTCTTTGAAGCTCCCCATCTGCGACACGGTCGTCTTTTTCCCAAATGGTCCGTGCTCCACCATGTCCCGATATTCTTTCGGCATGAAGGATTCGAATCCTGGTGAAAATTTTACATAATCGAGACTCATTGGATACCTCGCTCTCGCTGTTATCCGCCATTGCGGTGGTGATGGTTACATGTCGTACGTTGTCAACTGCTTACCTTCTGGTCTGCCTGTCCGGTTCATCCGCCGCGTCCGGCCAGCACGCCGGATCGCATCCCGATCGCCTTTTTGACTTCCTCGACGATCACTTCCGGTGGCAAGGTCATGCCGCCGCAGACGCGCGGTCCGGCGACGACTCGCTCGCTGTGAGGGATGGTGGCTTTGATTTCCTTCGCCATCCACCCGATCACATTGAATTCAGGCACGATGATGTGCGAGGCATGCTTGGTCGCTTCGAGCAGTTCCTCTTCCGGCCATGGGCGCAGGGTCTTGATCTTGACCAGTCCGGCGCGAATGCCTTCATCGGCCAGCAGGCGGATAGCTTCTCGCCCTTGGGAGACTGCGGTTCCCGATGACACGATGAGGATATCGGCACCCACGTCCTCCGTTTCGATCAGGCCGTCCAGCCAGGAAATGGTGTGCTTACGCGAGCGTTCCGCAGCGGCCCAGACTTCCTGTTGCCAGCTCGCGTGCGTGGCGTAGCTGATGTAGTTGCTCTTCATCACGAAGGGATCACGCATCATCCGGACCGGCGGACATTCCATATCCATGCAGGGAACCGGTGAGCGATAGGGATCGTAGGGCGGCAGGCACATGTCGACCGGCGTCAGATCGACGACGTCCTTTGTATGGGTCACGAAGAAGCCATCGCAACAGAGGGCCAAGGGCAAATGCACATCCGGCTCTTCAGACACCATGTAGCCCTTGATAATCCAGTCGTAAAAATCCTGCGCGGTTTCCGCATGCCAGACCAGCATACCCGTATTCATGAGGTAGGCGATCTCGATCGTGTCCGGTTGGATCGACAAGGGAGAATTGATGCCGCGGCAGGTCACGATACATTGAATCGGCAAGCGGGCTCCGGCCCACATCGGAAAGTTTTCCATGGCCCGCATGGTTCCTGGCCCGGCGGTCGTCGTGAAGACACGAGCCCCGCCGAAGGCGGCGCCGGCGCATTGGGACATGACCGCAAATTCGCTCTCCCCACGGAAATAATCACCGATATAGCCCTCAGCAAAAAGTTCGCCGCAGAGGGCGGCTGCCTCGCTCTGGGGCGTAATGGGATAGGCCACCATCACATCGACATTCGCGCGCCTGACGGCCTCCTTAATGACTTCACTGCCGGTAAAAAACGACGGCGTGCGCGGGGCCTCGTTCATCATGATGCGTGGATCGGTGATGACCTGCCCCTTCTTATTCTTAGTTCCGATGATGACTGTGTCGTCCATAGCTCGTTTCCTTTCTATAGAACGGCGGTGGCCAGCGATCCGGCGCACCGTGCCATGTCGTTATGCGCTGAATGAACTGCCGCACCCACAGGTCGTTTTGGCTTGTGGGTTTTTGATCGCAAAGCCGGAGCCTTGCACACTGTCCATGTAGTCGACTTCGCAGCCGGCCAACAATGGTGCGCTCTGCGAGTCCATGATGACCTTGACGTCACCTTTTTCAATGACGGTGTCGTCTTCGCTCATGACGGACTCAAAGGCCATCCCGTACTGATAGCCATGGCATCCACCGCCCTTCACGTAGACGCGCAGGCCAAGCGTGTCCTTTTCCTCCTGCATGAGTTCCCGGATCTTTCCTTCTGCTGTCGGTGTGATGGTAATCATATATATGGCTCCTTTTCTGAATTGTCTGATGTGGTCGAGAGATCTCAGTTCCACTCCTGTGCGGAGGACACCTCTGTCATCCCAAGCGACGATGGCGCTTGGATGGG
>JAOUGT010000299.1 GCA_029865485.1 Nitrospira sp. | reverse complement strand
GCTGATGATGTCCATAGAACGGGACCAGGTAGGTGTAGCTTCGGTCTTCTGCGGCGTACTCGAAATAGGCGGGGAGGAGGACGGTGTAGCGTCGTGATGGGTCCTCCGCATGCCAATATAGTGGAAGAAGCTGGAAATATGAGGCCTCACCCTTGCGCTCGGAAAGGCCGAGAGATAACAGCACGCTCTGCCGGAGATAGTCCTCTGCCGGATCCATTTCGCGAGAGTAAAAGGGGATGAACGTAAGTCGGGAAAAGCTCCCGCGCTCCTCCGTTGAATAGAGATAAAGAAAGGCTTGGGTCGATGTCGTGTCTCCCTTGGTTTCTCTGCAATAGAGAAAGCCCACACAAAAGCGCGACCGTTCTTCGAGGTTCTCAGCGGCTTCCGACAATGGGAGCAATCCCAGAAAGAACGACGGTCCTACCAACAGGTGGAGTTGAAAAAGCAGAGTGATTAACACTCGCCGACACAAGAGATGCCTCAGCACAGCAATCCTCCATTTTCCGGAATAATCATCACATTGGTCATGTGACCGCACCTGTTCGCTCGTCTGTTTCTTCAATGGCACTGTCCCAATCCGCCTCAAATGCAATCGAAGTGCCTCAGTCTTGTGTAGATGGGGACCAGAAGAGGAAGGTCGAAATGGCGCGATCGGCGGATGGGATGCGGTGGATGCCGTCTGCACTGTTCTAACGGCGACACCTTCCGGCAGCAATGGCACTGCCGCCGGAATGACGGGAGCCATCGATCATCAGAATGCCACGATTGGTCTATCGAGAGGACGTGCCTTCTGTTGCATCTTGCCTCATCCAACACCAGAGCTCTGTAGACGCTCACCCCAACTGATTGTCCGATTCCGGTGTCCCGTATCCTGTCTTGCCTAGCGGAATCATGGGAATTCGTGAACGAATTGCCTCTGAGGGCTGTGGCATCGAGATTGCTCCATTCTAGATTGAGGCAGGAACTGTGCTCATCGTGCTCGAAAGAGGAGTATCGCCATGAAAGTCACCCTCAGCATCATCAAAGCCGACATCGGTTCGATCGGGGGCCATATCTGTCCATCCCGGCAACTGTTGGAAACCGTTCAGCGCTATGTGGCCCAGCATGGCTCCGCTTTGTTGATCGACCACTACGTCAGCAGCACCGGTGACGATATCGCAATCTTAATGAGCCACCGACATGGCGTAGGGCACGAAGCTATCCACAAACTGGCGTGGGATGCATTCCTTGCAGGGACCGAAGTGGCCAAACAGCAGGGGCTGTACGGGGCCGGTCAGGATTTGTTGAAAGATGCCTTTTCCGGCAATGTGCACGGGATGGGGCCGGCCGTAGCGGAGATGGAATTCAACGAGCGGCCGAATGAGCCTTTTCTGTTCTTTGCCGCCGACAAGACTGACCCCGGTGCGTTCAATCTCCCCCTGTACCTGGCCTTCGCCGACCCGATGAATACACCAGGTTTGATGTTGGCGCCCAACATGGCGCAAGGCTTCCGGTTCGTCATCATGGATGTGAATCATACCGAAGGGGATCGGATCATCGAACTGCAGGCTCCCAAAGAGCTGTACGAGATCGCCGCGTTGCTGAGAGATACCGAGCGGTACGTGGTGGAGTCGGTCCGGTCCGTCTCCAGCGGAGAACAAGCGGTGGTGGCTTCAACTTCACGGCTCCATAACATTGCCGGGAAGTACACCGGCAAGGATGATCCAGTGATGCTGGTCAGGGTGCAGAAGGACTTTCCGGCGACGGGCGAGGTCTTAGCACCCTATGCGATCGGTTCGTATGTGGCCGGCGGCATGCGCGGCTCGCACCAGATGCCCTTGATGCCGGTCCCGCTGCAGTCGGGCATCAGCTACTTCGATGGTCCGCCGGTGATCACCTGTGCCGCGTTTGCGATGCACGAGGGACGGTTCACGGAACCGGTGGATGCGTTTGCCCATCCGTTCTGGAACCGAGTCCGCGACACGGTTTCCGACAAAGCCATCGGCATGCGGCGCCAAGGGTTCTTCGGGGCGGCCATGCTGCCCATGGCGGAGTTGGAGTATACCGGTATCATGGAGAATCTAAAGGCGCTGGAACCCCGATTCCGCGTACGCACCGGTTCGTGATCGGGGACGACCGAAGTTGTGCTGCGTCGCCCGTGGGATCAGGGCATTGAGTCAGACGACCGGTCACCGCAGAATCCCACTCACGATCATCTCGACCGCTTGCTCCGGCGTGAGTCCACGCGCCATCAGTGTTTCCAATCCTTTCTTGTCCACGCTGCCGATGGCAGCTTCGTGAGTGACTTTGGCTTCGGGATGAAACACCCGCACGATGGGGATCGCGCTGGCCTGCGCCTGGCCCTGTACGATTTCCATGCAATCCACGTGACCGCGGGCTCCTTTTGCGTGGGCTTCGGTGATCCCGGTGATTTCCGCGCGAGCTTCGCCATCGAGCACCACGCGCGTCTTAATCAGTCCTCGCGACCGTTCCCCTCGAAGCACGACGGTTTCCTTGAGCGCGATTCGATCGGTCCGGTGGGCGAAGATCTTCGCGCTGAGTTCGGCGATGCCCTCTTCCTCCACTTCCACAAGATAGTCGATGTCGAGGTTCCCCACTGAGCCGGAGAGCAATGAGAAGTCCGAAAAATACCGCGCGCCTTTCCCGATCTTGATCGTCGCATGGGGCAGGACCTGCATGCCGCCATGGGGACCGTGGTAGTGGCCTTCGGTATAGATCAGCGATGCGCCTGGTCCGA
>JAOUGT010000134.1 GCA_029865485.1 Nitrospira sp. | reverse complement strand
AGAAGCGCGTTACGTAATAACCTACAAGCATGAATATTGGAACCCTGCAAGAGCCTCGAGGGAGGATTCTCCGCATGGCTGGGATGCTCGGCATCGTGCTCCTGGCGACGGTCCTCTTGGCGGCGTGCGGCGGCCCGGAGGAGCGGAAGGCGAAATATTTCGCACGAGCCACTGAGTACATTGAGGCCGCGAATTATCCCAAGGCACGGGTGGCCCTGAGAAATGTGTTGAAGATTGATCCGAAGGATGCGGAGGCTTATGTCCTGTTTGCTCGAGTGGAGGAGAAGGAAAAGAATTGGCGCAACGCGGTACAGCTCTATCAGGAAGCCGTACGGCTGAACCCTGGTCATGCCGCTGCATTGATCATGTTAGGGAAATACTATCTGGAAGCGCGATTGACCAGCCAGGTGGCGGAAGTGGTGGAAGCGGTGCTCAAGCTCGATCCCAACCACGCTCAAGCGCAGGCCTTGAAAATTGCCTCGCAGATAATTGCTGACACAGCCGGTCTTTCGGCGATTCCCAAGGCGGAGGCGCTGTTCAAGGAATATCCGACAGAACCGGATGTCGCGATTCTCCTTGCGACACTCTATGGTCAGCGTCAACGATATCGTGATGCTGAGAGCACCTTGCGGCGCGCGATGGAAGTGCATCCCAGCGATCTGGACCTCCTGAACACTCTGAGTGCGCTCTTGATCAAGGCCAATGATATGGGCGGTGCAGAAAAGGTGATCCGTCGGATGATCGAACTTGAGCCGGAGTCACTGGACCATCAACTGAGACTCGCTCACTTCTATATCAACCGCTCTGCCTATGATCAGGCGGAAGCCGTGCTTCGTGATGCGGTGGCGCGCGACCCGAACAGCGAGCAACGCCGGCTCGTACTGGCGGAGTATTTTGTCGCCAGGAACAACCTGTCGTCCGCCGAGCGTGTGTTATCGGAGGCGACTGCTCAGTTGCTCTCTGCAAGCCAACTGCAGTTTGGATTGGCCGCGCTCCACAGAAAGATGGGTCAGGAGAGTAAAGCGCGTGATCGGTATCGCGCGTTGGTGCATGAGTACAAGGAAAAGCCGGTTGGGCTGGAAGCCAAGGTGAAGTTGGCGGAGATGGATTTTGGGGAGGGAAAGCAGGTCGACGCAGAACGTCAGGTACGGGAGGTGTTGAAAGAGAATCCTCGATCGACAGAAGGATTGGTGCTTGTGGGGCGAATGGCGTTGACCGGAAGAAACGGGAAGGACGCGGTGCAGGCATTTCGCACGGTCCTGCATGATCAGCCGGAGTTAGCCACGGTCCATTATCTGCTTGGTCAGGCCTATCAGCTGACCGGCGATCTCAATCTTGCAAAGGATAGTTTTGAGCGGGCCGTGGCGCTGTATCCGGACCAGGTGGATGCCAAGCGATCACTGGCATTGCTGGACAGTCGGAGCGGTCGGCATCAGCAGGCTCGTGCGAGACTCGAAGAGCTCTTGAAGCAGCGTCCTCATGATGTGACTGCGCTCGATATGCTGATGACGTTGGATATGGTGACGGAAAATTGGCAGGACGCGGAGCGCACATTGACCAGACTTCGCCAGGTGTCAGGCGACAAGCAGTCTGTGGCGTTGTTGGCTGAGGGCCGGTTCTATGAGGCCCAGCGCCGCCTGAGTGAGGCAAGGCAAGCCTATGAGCGAGCCGTTGCGGTCGCTCCGAATGAACCGGAGCCATTACTGTCGCTTGTGAAGGTGGAGGTTGCGTTGGGGGAGGTTGCCCGCGCGAGAACCAGGCTGGAGTCCATCCTGGCTTCCCGTAAGGACCATCCTTTCGCGCATGGACTCTTGGGGGAGGTCTTGTCACAGGCGCAACAGTATGACGAGGCCGCACATCACTACCAGGAAGCGACTCGCGTCAATTCCACGTGGGTGACGCCGTGGATCGACTGGGCTTCTTTGTCCTTATCGCAGAAGAAACCTGACGTCGCTGTGCGAATTGTGCAGGAAGGTCTTGCTGCTAACCCCGATAGCGAAGAATTGTACATGGTGCTGGCTTCAGCGTATTCGCTGCAAGGGCAGCCTGATCTCGCCGCGGCTGCCTACGAGGCGATTGTGCGATTGAATCCGCGGAATCTGCTGGCGGCGAACAACTTGGCGGTGTTGTTGGTCGATCATAAAGGAGACCCGGCAAGTTTGCAGAAGGCGTTCGGCCTCAGCAGAGAGTTTGAGAAGGAGGCGCCACATCCGTTGTTCATCGACACGCTCGGGTGGGTGCGTTTGAAGATGGGGCAACAGGAGGAAGCGATTCGTTTGTTGAAAGACGCGGTCGCCAAATCTCCGGACCTGCCTATCCTGAATTATCATCTTGGGATCGCATTCTTGCGGTCCGGCCAACGAGCCGAAGCACGCACCTATCTGTCCAAAGCGCTCAAGAGTTCTGATTCGTTTGAAGGGCGACGAGAGGCCGAACAGGCCCTCGCTCAGCTAAGGGGGTAAGAAACAATCATGTTCCGTTCAGTCCGATCGATGGTGAGTCGGGGAGTGATGATGGGAGTCATGATAACGGCCATGCCTGTTCATGCCGGAGATGCGATGCCTGCTTCTCTGATGTCTCAGCTTGAGCCGGGATACCGATTGGGCGCGGAGGATGTCTTGCTGGTGTCGGTCTGGAAGGACGAGCAGTTGACGCGAGAGGTGGTGGTTCGGCCGGACGGCATGTTTTCGTTTCCCCTTGTCGGCGACATCCAGGCGGAGAACCAAACCGTCGATGACATTCGTGGAGAGCTGGTGAAGCGCCTCACGAAGTTTATCCCGAATCCCAATGTCTCGGTGGCCGTGACGAAAGTCGCCAGCTATAAGGTCTATGTCGTCGGGCGAGTGAATAAACCAGGTGAGTATGTGATCGGGCATTACGCGGATGTGCTCCAGGTGCTCAGTCTTGCCGGAGGACTGACCCCGTTTGCCGGGGAAAACGATATCAAGGTAATGCGCCGCGTGAGGGGAGAGCAGCAGGCGATCCCCTTCCGCTACGGCGATATTCGAAAAGGGAAAGACTTGGAGCAGAATATCCTTCTCCAGCGTGGTGACGTCGTCATGGTGCCGTAACCAATGTATGGGAGGGATGAGGTTGGAGGCCGTGAGCATTGTCGATCTGTAAGGGGCGTCGGGCGGTTCATGGTGCTGCTCGCGATCTGGGGATTCAGCATGCCTGACCCAAGCAAGGGGGAAGAATGGATGCTGTCTCCATCGATCGGAGTGAAGGGGATCCATAACAGTAACTTGCTGTTGACACCCCTTCCCCATCACGACACCTATGGGTATTGGGTGACGCCCTCGGCGGAGCTTGCGGGGAAGACCGAACGGCTCGATGTCAGCAGTAAGCTCAGTGCGGATGTTGTCGGCTATTTCGGGGCAGAGGACAGGCACTTTACGAACGTCTTTGCTCCTTTGTCGGTGCGCTATCGAACGGAAAAGGATCTGTTTGGATTCAACGGAGGATTCACCCGTGACAATACGCTGCTCGGTGAACTGCAGGCAACCGGGGTTGTGTTGCAGTTCGCTCAGCGCAATCAGTGGACGTTTAATCCCACATGGACAAGAATGGTGACGGAACAGTTGTCAATTCAGTCGGCTGTCCAATTGTCTGACACGACGTACGAAACTGCGAGGTTGGTGGACCATCGGATGGTGGGAGGATCTGGTGGACTGCAGTATCAGTTGACGGAGCGTGACCAGCTTCAATTGACCGGATACTACACGGATTTCCGTACAACGGATTCACCCACTGCATTTCGTGCCAACTTTCCAGGAATCAGTATGAGCCTGACCCATGCCTTTGATGAATCATTGACCGGAACGGTCTATGGCGGTCCTAGGTTTCTCTCCTCCACGACGCAGACGCAGACACCTGGTGGCTCCATTGATGCCAATGAGACTGTGTGGTTGGCAGGGGCCAGTCTGATGAAAAAGTATGAACGGGCCTCGATACAGGTCGTGTTTGCTCGAGATCTGACCCCCAGTGGATTTGGACTCTTAATTCAGACGAATCGGGGTGAGGTCTCCGGTGCGTATGAGGTATCTGAGACGCTGACCTGCGGGCTCAACCTGGTTGGAATGCTCACGACCGGGAAGGCGGGCACGGCCATAGCTGGAACCTTTCCGGAGAGCCGCTATGTCAGCGTGACGCCGAAGATGACGTGGCAGTTTCTCGAATGGTGGCGTGCCGAGGTGTCGTACATGTACCGATGGCGCGATACCGATCGTGCCATTAGCTCAGCGGAATCTCATGCGACGACGTTCATGGTGACCTATTCACCCCCACACCTTACGTTCTCTCATTAATATGATGGCACCAATACAAGGATCCGGACATCATTCGGAGCGAGTCATGGGCGTGAGCGACTACATCACGGCCTTTCATCGGCGTCGCAAGCTGATCCTCCTGACCAGCCTTGGCCTGTTGACGTTCTCCTTGCTGTTGGCGTTTATCTGGCCGCCGACCTATAAATCAATCGCCACGATCTTGATCGAGGAGCAGGAGATTCCGTCGGATCTTGTCCGATCGACCATTACAAGCTATGCCGACCAGCGGATCGAGACCATCAGGCAACAGGTGATGAGTCGGACAACGCTCTGGAAAGTGGTCGAGCAATTTGATCTCTACCAGGACCTTCGCCAGAACAGCCCGGTCGAGGAGATTGTGAAGCGATTCATCAAGGATATCGAAGTTGAGGTGATCAGCGCGGACGTCGTCGACAAGCGTACGCAACATGCCACCAAGGCTACCATTGCCTTTACGGTATCCTATCAAAACCGAACTCCCGAGATTGCGCAGAAGGTGGCCAATGAGCTGACGAGCTTATTCTTGGGAGAAAACTTGAAGAGTCGTGAACGGCAAGCCCAGGAGGCCACATCGTTTCTCCAGCAAGAATCGGACAATCTGGCACGTCATATCAAAGAAATCGACGAACGGATCGCATCGTTCAAACACCGAGCGAAGGGGGCGCTTCCGGAATTGATGCCCTTGAATCAGCAACTGATGAACCAAGCTGAGCGTGAGTCGATGGATGTCGATCAGCAGATCCGAAGCTTGGAGGAACGGAAGTCCTACCTCGAAGGCGAATTGGCAACGGTGAAGCCGAATACGCCCATCTTATCCGTAACCGGCGAACGCATATTGGATTCGACGGAACGTTTGCGCGCCCTACGCGCTGAATATGCCGGGGCCAACGCGAATTTGTCTCCCGAGCATCCTGACATCGTGAAAATGAAACAGGAAATCGACGCGTTGGAGAAGGAGGCGGGGGAGCCTTCTGATACCGACGAAGCCTCTAAGCGGCTTACGGAGGCACGGACAGCGCTGGCCGCAAATTCAGAACGATTGGGACCCGAGCATCCCGACGTGCTCCAGGCTCGTAGAAAAGTAGCAGGCCTTGAACATGAAGTGCATCGACTCAGCAGCGTGCCAAGGAAGGTTGTCACTCAGCGGCCTGAAAATCCGGCCTATATCAATCTCCAGGCCCAATTGAACTCCGTGACGTCTTCATTGGAGGCTCTCCGTAATACCCGCATCGATATCAAACGACGACTACAAGGGTATGCAACGCGGTTGGAACGGGGACCTGAGATTGAGCCGGAGTATCTGGTCCTGACGCGAGACCGAGACACGTCCGGGCAAAAGTATCAAGAAATTCGCTCAAGATTGTTGGAAGCCAAGGTCTCGGAAGGATTGGAGGTTCAGCGAAAAGGAGAACGGTTCTCGCTCATCGACCCGCCCAGTCTTCCCGAGAAGCCGTATAAACCGAATCGATTGGCCATCGTGCTTCTTGGAGTTCTTCTCGCGGTGGGCGGAGGCGTTGGCGTGGGAGCGGCTGCGGAAGCGCTTGACCATTCCATCCGGACGCCAGACCAGCTCGTGGCTCTGACACAGCAGTTTCCTCTTGCGGTGATTCCGTTTATGCCGAACGAGGAAGACCTGTCCCACGTCAAACTCAGGCGGAGGGTCGTGCAAACGGCTGGAATGGGCGTTGTCGCAACGGCCATCGTGTTGGTGCACGTCTTTGTGACCCCATTGGATGTCCTGTGGTTTTCCGCATTGAGACGGTTTGGAGTGGAGTAACCAGGAAGGCTTGTATGGATCGCATCCGTGCCGCACTTGACTTGTATAAGGACTGCAAAGGTTCGTCTACCCGTGGTGAGAGCCAGGGGAGAACGGCGACCCAGTCGGTGCCGCCGCCGATTACGTATACGAAGACCAGATCGCTGAGCATTTCGCACACAGTGTTGCGGGAACACCGCGTGATGGCGGCCCACAAGAAGGGGCCATTTGTCGATGCGTATAAAATTCTTCGAACCCAGGTGACACAGCGGCTTCGGGAAAATGGATGGAATGTCCTTGGGGTAACGAGTCCTGGTTATGGAGAAGGGAAAACCCTGACGGCCGTCAATTTGGCGGTCAGTCTGGCGATGGAAACAACTCAGACCGTGCTATTGGTGGATTCGGATCTTCAGGATCCTACGGTGCACAAGGTATTTGGCTTGAAAGACTGTCTTGGGTTGGCCGACTACTTGCTTGATGATCAACCTGTTGAAGACCTGCTGTTGCACCCCGGGATTGGGCGTTTCGTCTTGTTGCCAGGAGGTCGGGCGATCTCAAGTTCGACTGAGATCTTGACCTCACCGAAGATGGTTGCGCTGGTGGAGGAGTTGAAGCATCGGTATCCCTCTCGAGTCGTCATCTTTGATCTTCCTCCATTGCTCCATACGGCGGATGTCTTGGCGTTTTCTCCCTACACCGATGCGCTTCTGATGGTCGTTGAGGAAGGAAAGACGACGGGCGAGGAATTGCAGCGCGCCCTCTCATTGGTCAAGAACTCACGCCCGGTCCTCGGAACGGTGTTAAACAAGGCTGGACGATCGTCCTTGACTCTTGCGGACATGGAAGCCATGTTGGCCACCTAGCCTGCACTGTCGTGTCTAGTAGGATGCTGAAAAAGTCCGCCAGCGGCGTTCTCGCATTGCTCAGAGGCTCAACGTACGGGGCAGAGTGCGATTCGCCTCTTCGCTCGCTGCGGCCTTGCTGGACGGCCATTTTGAGCATCCTGCACGGTTAGTTAGAGCCCTCTCAAGCCTCGATACCTGTGATGGCCACAGGAGCCAAAATGAGTGTTTCTGCAACTTGCTAGAACGGCTGACCTATGTACGAATCCTTCTATCGGTTCAAAGCCAAACCGTTCGCCCTCCTCCCTGACAGCAGTTTTCTGTATCAGGGTACAGAGCATCAGGCGGCCTATAGTCTGCTGGAATATGGCATTCTGAGTGAGGCTCCATTCATGGTGCTCACCGGCGATCCCGGTGTCGGGAAGACGTCGCTTCTCCAGAAGCTCATCGCTGAGCATGGAAGCCGGCATAAAATCGGGTTGGTGACCAATGCGCGGTACGATATCGAGCAACTCTTGCCCTGGATCCTGTTGTCTCTCGGGTTAAGTACCAGACGGCTTGACCCCATCGAGGCCTACCATCTCTTTTCAGAGTTTCTCTCCCAAGAATCAAAACGCGCACGGCGGGTCATTCTGATTATCGATGAGGCCCAAAGCCTGGGTGCCGAGCTGCTTGAAGAACTACGGCTGTTGTCGAATATGAATGACGGGAGGACATTAAAATTGCAGATCATCCTCTCAGGTCAGCCGGATCTCTATACGTTGCTCCAGCGGATCGATATGACGCAATTCGCACAACGGATTGTCGTCGACTATCATCTCAAACCACTGTCGGAAACCGATACGACGAACTGTATTCGCCATCGACTCAGGATTGCGGGTGGGCACCCTACGCTTTTCAGCGATCAGGCCTGTGTGCTTGTGCATCGATTGAGCCAAGGGAATCCTCGCCTGATCAACCAGGTTGCAGATATTGCCTTGACCTATGGCTATGCCGAGCAAGCCAGAACGATTACCGCGAAGTTAGTTGCACAGGCCGCCCTTGACCGGATCAAAGGGAGAATTCTCCCTCTTGCTGCCACGGAAGAATTAGTCGCCATTGCGTCGGCGCCGGAGGAGTCCTTGGCGCATCAAGGTTCAGCCAGGACGCGTGCATCGGATCTGGTTCCCGATGAGCTGTCTGAGACCACGTCGACTCGTTCTCCGGAAGAGGATTATGAACGAGGGATGGTCTTAAAAGAACAAGCGGAGATGAAAGAGGCTGTGGAATGCTTCCATGCAGCTGCCAGGGACAAGTCCCTGTGGTTCAAAGCCTACGCAGAGGTCGGTTTTTGTTATGTCAAGATGCGGGAGCCGCAGGCGGCGATCCAAGCCTTTTGCACGGCGCTGGATGATCCGACGGCAGAGCCGGGAGAGATGATGGAAGTGCTCTACTGTTTGGGGCGCAGTCTTGAGTCCGTTGGGAAGGTTAATCAGGCGCGAGAGGTGTACGATCGAATCAACCAGTCCACTTCACCCTTTAGAGATGTTCCCAATCGACTCAAACAACTGAGATCGTCTCCGAAGCCATCAGGGAAAGGCAATGAACACATTACAGCCAGACATTCCTGGATCAGCGGGATGATTGACAATGTGCAGCGATTGTTCATAGGCACCTCGAAGTGACTCGTCTCCACCATTTCTCAGTAATTCGTGACATCCCGCATGGCTGACTCGTCACAGGACATCCCCGACCCGTCCGTCAGTCCCGCGGAACGCTATGAGCGAGGGCTTGCGTTGAAACAGGCGGGACTGCACAAGGCAGCGATCGATCAGTTCGATCTGGCTGCCGTCGAGCCCTCATTGGCCCTGAAGTCCTATGCACAGATTGGACTCTGCTATAAGCTGGCTGGGCACTACGAGGAGGCCATCCCTGCTTTTCAAAAGGCACTGACGGTGACCACAGCCTCGCCAAAAGAAACCGTTCAGATTCTCTACGTCCTCGGTCGCACGCTGGAGTCATTGGGGCGTGTTGCCGAAACTCTTGAAGCCTACCGCTGGATTAGGCGAGAAGATCCAAACTATCGAGATGTGACGGAGAGGATTGAGCGGCTCTCAAGCCGCCGCACAACCGCCGCCACAAAAAAGAGTTAGGCGGAAGACCTGTTTCTGATCAGAACGAATCTTTCTTGCCTCTGCTTGAAGCAGCTCGTACACTGAGAATACCTTCTATCTGTCCAGTTGCCGTGGCCGAGACGTTCAATATTGCGTAAGCTGTACGACCTCTTTTGAAGTGGTTCCCGAAAGTCTTGGTATTCATACTCAAGTCACGGACATAGAGAGGAGTAACGATGGAGTGTATTCTGTTTCGCCATGGCATCGCCGTAGAACCAGATGAGTGGGAGGGACCAGAGGAGAATCGCCCGCTGACGGATAAGGGAAAGAAACGCACCAGGCAGGCGGCTCGAGGATTAGCGGTGCTTGGATGCGAGCCAACGCATCTGTTCACGAGTCCATTTGTTCGGGCCTACGATACGGCTAGGCTTCTGCGTGCGGCGATCTGTCCAACCCTGAAGCTTGAGACCAAGGAAGAG
>JAOUGT010000133.1 GCA_029865485.1 Nitrospira sp. | reverse complement strand
CAGCGCCATCCTGACCAACATCCAGAGACCGACCGATACGCTGGCAAGACTGGCCACACCTTGCACGCCCATGAACAGGCGCTGATTGATCGATCGCGCGTAAATGACCGGAGCACTGATCGTCACACCGATCATCATCATGCCCAGGATGGATCCGATGCCGAAAATCAAGATTGAGAAGAGCCCCGCACTCACATCGGTCGTCGTCGCGAGTACCATGAGCATCAAGGCCGCCGATCCGGCAAGCCCATGTGCCATACCGATACAGAGCGGACGGATTGAGTCCGCCATCCAATGCCGATGGCCGTGACCTTCCTGGCGCTGATGACTGTGGAAGTGGATATGTCGCTCACCATCGTGCTGATGGCTGTGCACATGCCATCGTTCTCGATAGAGTTTTCTGGCGAGCGTCCCACCCAGAATGATCAGGAGCAAGGCGACTCCTGATTCAGCAACGGTTTCAAATTCTGCGGGAATCTGCAGCCCCCAGGCCAGCACAACCGACCCGACGAGTAGCAGGGTCAAGGTATGGCCGATACCCCACCATAATCCAACAGCTCCCGATGCCAGCAACGATGGCCTCTCAGCAAGCACGGTCGAAATCGCCGCAAGATGGTCGGTATCGAGGGCATGGCGCAGGCCAAGGAGGAACCCAACCCCAAGTAGTGTCAAGAATTCTGTTTCATTCATAGAGAGCTGAGGAAAGATCTGTCATGGATCATCATCATCGCCACCATGGGGACGCGATGTAACGGAATGTTCGTGTGGATGATCAAGAACTAGGAATGCAGCCGGGACCGTAACATATCTGAATCACCAACATCAAAACTCTCTCCTCGCTGGAACAACAGGCCGTTTATCACACCTGCACGACTTCACGGGACACGATCATCAGCTCGCCACAAGGTGTCAGAAGCCCTCACCACATAACCCAGCTTCGCATGGTTTTGAGAAAGAGTACAGACGGACGACAAAACATCCGACTCGTCATGCAATTCCTGAAGCGTCACTGCAGCAGAGCACACACTTCCACATCGTCCCAACACAGGAGATTTGCCGAGCGTCACTGACCTGACCAAGCAGGTGCCCCACTACCTCCTACACTGTTAAGTGTTGCCGTACCATGTCGGCGCTCAGCTCGTTGCTCTTGCCCTGCGCCATCACCGCTCCTTTCGCCATGATGACGTACTTCTCTGCCAGGCGTGCCGCAAAATGGAGTCCCTGCTCGACCAGCAAAATCGCAAACCGGCGGGACTGCTTGAAACCAATGATCACATCCTCGATCTGATCGACGATCGACGGCTGAATGCCTTCAGTGGGTTCGTCCAGCAACAAGAGTTTGGGGCTTGAGAGGATGGCTCGCCCGATCGCCAGCTGCTGCTGCTCCCCTCCGCTGAGCACACCCCCAGGCCGGTGAAGAATCTGTGTCAGCTTCGGGAATAACTGATAGACCTCATCGAACGCGTCCTTTTCGGAGACGTCTCCGCTGATGACCGGCCGATTCCAATAGCCGAGCTGCAGATTTTGATACACCGTCAAATGCGGGATGATCTCACGGCCTTGAGGGACATACGCCAACCCTTTTCGCGCCCGAAGATCCGTCCGATCATGGGTGATCTCCGTCCCATCAAACGTGATCTTGCCTCCCCGCACGGGAAGCAACCCAGTCAGCGTTTTCAGCGTCGTGGTCTTGCCGACCCCGTTTCGCCCCATCAGACACACCACCTCACCCGGTTCAATCGTAAAGGATACGTTCCGGAGAATATGACTTTCCCCGTAGTAGGCATTGACGTTCTCCAGCGTCAGTGTGAGCCGTTTCGTCTCCTGTGCCATGCGTCAACCCACTCCTTTTTTCGACTAATGGGCGACTTTTGCACGCCCCAGGTAGATGGCGCGGACATGTTCATCCGCTTGCACGGTTTCAACCGTGCCTTCGCACACGACCGTCCCTTCAGCCAGCACGGTGACGATGTTCGCGATCTGCCTTACAAAATCCATGTCATGCTCGATCACGACGATCGCTTGTTTCCCCGAGAGCTTGGTCAGTAACTGACCGGTCTGCTCTGTTTCCTTATCGCTCATCCCGGCCACCGGCTCATCAACGAGGAGGAGAGATGGATCCTGCAAGATCACCATCCCGATCTCCAACCATTGCTTCTGACCGTGCGACAAGGACCCGGCACGATCATGAGCATGCTCCGTCAATCCGATGGTTTCCAAGGTCTCATCGATCCGTTCACGTTCCGCAGGAGTCGACCGTCCCATCAAAGTCGGGAACACGCCCTTGCTCGCTCGCTTGACCGACAAATCTAAATTCTGCCACACGGACAAGTTGGCATAGATGGACGGGGCTTGGAACTTCCGGCCGACGCCGAGCTTCGTGATGTCCTCCGCATTCTTGCCGACCAGATTGATCCCCTTCCCGAACAGGACCTTGCCCGACGTCGGCTTGGTCTTCCCACAGATCACATCGAGCAAGGTGGTCTTGCCGGCCCCGTTTGGACCAATCACGACACGGAGCTCGTTGTAATGGACACTAAAGTTGCAGTTGTTCAACGCCTTGAATCCGTCGTAATCCATGACGACGTTTTGGCAGTTAAGGATCAGATTATCGTCCGTCACGCCGCTGTACTCCCTTCCGCTTTGATCAAAGGCGCCGGTGTCTTTTTCCGCTCGCTCAATTTCCGAATCATGCCGAGGAGTCCATCCGGGAACATCGTCACCACAATCACGAAGAGCCCTCCTAAGATAAACGGCCAGGCCTCCGGGAAATAGTTTGTGAGGACGCTACGGCCATAGTTGACGGCGACCGCCCCCAAAACCGCTCCGATCAACGTCCCGCGCCCGCCGACCGCCACCCAGATGACGACCTCAAGAGACGGCAAGACCCCGATCTGCGCCGGGGTAATGATCCCCACCTGCGGCACGTAGAGCATCCCCGATACTCCTGCAAGCCCTGCCGCCACGACAAACACGAAGAGCTTGAACATCCAGGGCGTATACCCGGAAAAGGTCACACGTGATTCACTGTCTCGTATGGCAATCAACACTTTCCCTGCTCGTGATGCGACAATCCATCGACAGAAGAGATAGGCCGCACCCAGGGCCAATACGGTCATGATATACAAGCCGCGTTGTGTCGAGGGGTCGGAAAGCCGGTAGCCCAACAACTGCTTGAAATCCGTCAGTCCGTTGGTGCCACCAAGCCTGGTCTCGTTCCGATTGAAGACCAACCACGCGGCAAACGCCAAGGCCTGCGTGATGATGGCAAAGTACACCCCCTTGATCCTGCTCCGGAACGCCAAAAACCCGAATATCGTGGCGAAGAGGACAGGCACAAGGATGGCCCCCAAGAGCGCACCGGCAAAACTCTTGAATGGATACCAAAAAAACGGCAGTTCCTTGACCTGCGTCCAAACCATGAAGTCTGGGAGCTCACTGCCATAGACACTTTCCTTCCCAATCTGCAGCGCCAGGTACATCCCCATGCAATAGGCGCCAAACCCGAAAAAGACACCCTGCCCCATGCTGAGCACACCGCAATAGCCCCAGATCAGGTCGAGCCCAAGCGCGAGAATGGCAAAACAGAGAAACTTGCCAAATTGATTCAAGCGAAAGTCTGAGAGATAGAGCCATGAATCTTCGCTCGGCAACACATTCAACACGGGCAAAACGACCAACAACACGAATCCGGTGATATAAAATGAGAGCGTTTCGCGGCTGTTTTGCTGAGTGGCCATTTGTTCAGGCATCGGCGTTGCGTCCTTTCGCGGCAAACAGGCCTTGCGGTCGCCACTGCAGGAATAAAATCACACCGACCAAGATAAAGACTTTCCCATAGACGGCTCCGCTGATCGGTTCGATCAGCTTGTTTAACCCGCCGATGCCTAACGAGGCCCAGATCGTTCCGGCCAGCTTGCCGACTCCACCGGTCACCACCACCATGAACGCATCGACGATATAGTTTTGCCCGAGTCCCGGATCAACATTTCCCACCATCGTGAGCGCCCAACCAGCAATGCCCGCCAACCCAGAGGCAAAGGCAAAGGTATAAGCATCGACTTTCCTGGTCGGGATACCAAGACAGGCGCTCATATTCCGGTTTTGTGTGACCGCCCGCACTCGAACCCCCAGATTCGACCGAAAGAGCAAGAAGTAGATGCCTAGGACACACACGATCGATAGGACAATGATGAAAATTCGATTGTAGGGAAGGTAGACTCCGACCATCACCTGCGCCCCTCCGCGCAACGCTTGGGGCGCGATGACCGCCGTCAAATCACCAAAATACACCCGAGCGGCCTGCATCAAGATCAAGCTCACTCCCCAGGTCGCCAACAGAGTCTCCAGCAGTCGCCCATAAAGAAAGCGGATCACGGTGGCTTCAAGCACCAATCCGAACAGGGCCGCCGACAAAAACGCGACGGGCAAGGCCACAGGGAAGTACCAATCGAAGTGTTCCGGAGAAAACCATGCAATGAACGCCTGTTGCGTGATGAAGGTGGCATAGGCCCCGACCATCATCAACTCTCCATGCGCCATATTGATGACGCCCATCAATCCAAAGACGATGGCCAGGCCGAGTGACATCATCAATAGAATGGAACTCAGACTGATGCCGCGAAAGAACGTCTCAATCGCCCCCGCCCACCAGAACCATGAATCAATCTCCCCGACCGACGTTTGGGCCGCTGTCGCTAAGGCCCGCTGTTCATCGGTCGCCTCACTCTGGGCTCCGGTCTCGACGAACTCTTTGAGGGCCGACAGTCCATTCTGACTCCTGAGGTCCCCCAATTTTTTGATCGCCAGTAACCTGACTGTTTGATCTTCAGAGCGAAGCCGCATCAGCTGGGCAGATTCTTCCATCGTGTATTTGACCCACCAGACCTGCTCCTTCGCTGCCGAAGCCTCCAACCATGCAATGGCCTCCGGCCGTCCGGTGCCCACCAAATCGGCAGCGGCTGACCGTCTGGTATCGGCCTGCTCACTGGTCAGATTTGCATGATTCTTGAGCAAATCGATCACCGGCTTGATGGCTTGCCTGGTCGCCCGATCAGCGTCTGCGCGGATTTCGTCGAGCTTAGGCAGGAGACTGGCATCCCCTTTTTCAATGAGGAGCGCGGCTGCCGCACTCCGGACAGCGGCGTCCTCACTCTTGATGTCAAGGAGCGCTTGATCAATGGGGTTGGCGGATTGAGGAGATGACGACGTGGTCTGTCCTTCTTCACCTGCAGCAAGCGCCGAACGGAGATCAGAACCAAACGGCAGAAAAACAACCAGACTCAGGAGGATTATCCGCATCGGGATACCGGCCACACTCATGACCAATTTACCTTTCCCCACGACATTGTTCCAGATGAAAGCCAGCCTGCAGGGAGGCTAGAACTTGAGCGTTCAGCCAAATCCTAGCCCAGGCCCTGCGTGCACTGCCTCTTCATCGCGACAATTCGCGAAATCAGGGATAGCGCGTAATACCCCGACCTTACTTTTTCTGATACGTGCCTTGATGATTAATCCAGTCGCACCCCTTCTCTGGATTCGTATACTCGCTCCAAGGTTCAGGCTTCACCAATCCCTTGGAACGCCAAATAACCTTAAACTGGCCATTCTTCATAATTTCACCGATCAGGACCGGCTTATGCGTGTGCTGATTGGCTTCATCCATCATAATCTGGCCACCGGGTGCCAGGAACTTCTGCCCATACACCGCCTTGCGCACGGCATCAACTTCGATTGAGCCGGCCTTTTCCACCGCCTGCTTCCACACATAAACCCCGAAATATGCGGCCTCAATTGGGTCGTCGGTAACCCTATTTTCCCCATCCGGCAGATTATTCCGTTTGCAATAGGCCTTAAAATTTGCCACAAACTTTTTGTTTTGCGGCGTATCCACACTCTGATAGTAATTCCAGGCCGCCAAATGCCCAACCAGCGCGCTCGTGTCCATCCCGCGCAGCTCGTCTTCGGCGACACTGAAGGCCATAATCGGGGCATCTTCCGCCCGCAAGCCCTGATTCCCGAATTCCTTATAGAACGGCACGTTGCTGTCCCCGTTGATCGTACTGATCACGGCCGCGCCACCGCCTGCGGCAAACTTCTTAATCTTTCCACAGATCGTTTGATAATCCTGATGATGGAACGGGGTGTACTCTTCTTCGATATTCGCAGCCGGCACCTTCTTCGCCAACAACATGGCGCGCAGAATCTTGTTCGTCGTGCGCGGATAGACGTAATCCGTTCCCAAGAGATAGAACTTTTTGTAGTTCCCTCCTTCCGGACTCATCAAGTATTCCACCGCCGGGGCTGCCTGCTGATTGACCGCGGCTCCGGTGTAGAACACATTCTTGGAGCATTCCTCTCCTTCGTATTGGACCGGATAGAACAGCAACCCGTTATTTTTCTCAAAGACCGGAAGAACTGATTTGCGGCTCACCGATGTCCAACAGCCGAACACGACGGACACTTTATCTTCAAGGAGCAACTGCTTGGCCTTTTCCGCGAAGAGGTCCCAATTTGAGGCGGGATCGACTACTTTCGCCTCAATCTGACGCCCCATGACACCGCCCGCCTTATTGATTTCCTCAACCGCCATCAGCACCACATCGCGCAGCGACACTTCGCTGATCGCCATGGTGCCGCTCAACGAATGGAGGATGCCGATCTTGATCGGAGGGCCACCCGCAGCATAGGACAGCGCATAGTTGCCCAGGTTCCCGAGGAGTGCCGCAACCCCAACGCCGGCTGCAACCCGCCCGCTCTGTCCAAGGAATTCTCTTCTCGACGATCCAGATTCTTCGGTAAGAACTTCCACGTCGCTGACCTGCTTCGAGCCCTGAGGCAATTTCGTTTCCATGTCGCATCACTCCTTTGTGTATGCGGTGAGGTGCAAACTTCCGGTGGATGCCGTTCTTCTCGAACCTTGTCCAGACCAGTCAGCCGTACCGACTCCGGTTGTTCCTACCGCTGAGCTCTGCTCAGTACGATTCCAGCGCAACAAATAGTAGTAGACTGACCAACCTGGCCCATGCGTCAGATGTGTTTCCTCCTTTCGCAATAGAATCTGAAAGCCTGTGGGACTCATCCGCCCTGCGAATAAACACGCGGGAAGATTTCTCATGCTCGTCGTCGCACGCCAGCTGGAGTTGGAAGAAGATTTGGGGAAAGACTGGCTATTCTGCAGCTGTAGAGCCTTCATTCAATCTAAGACCGATATTGGATGCTAGACTGTATACATTTCAACATCGCCCAGTCAAGGGTTCTTCGCGGGAAATTAACGAAGGTGATTGCTCGCAAACCAAGAGCGGGAAACCCTTTTCGACAATACATATATTTCTGTTTCCTTTCAAGTATATTCACTATGAGTATCCTTCACAAAGCGTGACCGACCGCATGACCGGATAGTTGGCGCTCAGCAATTCCCCTGCGATCGGGCGTTCACAGAAGTATCTCCGCAAACTGGACAGTTCAACCCCATCCCAAACTGCCCCCACCAGGTGCGCGCCGAAGATCCTCTCGCGCTTTCTGAATTTCATTCGCCCATCACAAGAGCATCAGCACCGCACAGACAGGAGCTCTACCTCACCGTACAGAAAACCAACCGTCGGTCAGCACGTAAGCAGCGGCTCTCTGATGCCAGTAGGCCTCAATGGCATTTTTGTTTTTACCGAGTCTTCCTGCTACACTACGTACCCATCATGACATGCGAGCCAATAACACGATGAATCACACATCGCCTCCATCGTTCAGGCTATGGATAAGTCTACTGACATTGGGCTACTTGCCCCTCTTGCTGGTCGGATGCGCCGGCTCACGCCCAACCATCCCCATTCATGAGGCTCCCCTTGGGTCAGTCTTCCTTGAACCTGTTTCAGACAGCTCCTTCCAGGCGTCACATCCCATCAAGCTGTCAGAAACGACCGTGGCAGATGTCTTACGAGGCATACACACCAAAGAAAAAGCCGGATTCCTTCTCCTCTTAGGCAAGGCTGCAAAGTCGACAAACTTGAACGATATTCGCACTTTCTCGGAGGATGATATTGCGTTCCTGACTCCGCATCTTACCGCTGCCCTGACTCAAGCCACTTCCGCTCAGCGAGTTGGGTTCCGCGTCCACTCGACGGCATTCATCGCACCATCCGCCAAGACCCCCCCACAGCAAGAGACGACTGCAGGCTATCTGTTCGCGGACGGCCTGTCCCTGCATGTCACCTTGACGCAATACCGCCATTACCCAGGGAAACGACCTACCGCAAGCCAAAAGGAGCCCCGCCCGCTCCCGGACGCCGATGGTCTCCGAGACCGGGAGGTGACGTTCTTGCCGGAAGGAGCCGTTCGTTCTGACCTATACGATCGATCGAGTTGGGTTGGAAAATCAGAAGATCGGTCGCTCGCCATCGACTATCAACTCCTGGCCAGACTGCTCTCGCCACCTCCACCGCCCGTTCCTGCCCCGCAACCAGCCCCGGTGGTAACCACACCGCCTCCACCAGCCCAAGCCATTCCGCCTCAAGCGCCCCCGATTGTGAAACAGGACACCGAGCTGCAGGCGTTTAAGGAAGAAATGAAGGCGCTGCGAAAGAAAGTCGACGAACAGGAAGCTGAACTTCAGCGTCTGAAGAATCCCCCGCTCAAGAAAAAATCCACTCCGTAGCCGACCACGCAGCCTGCGACAAAAGGGATTACCACGACCAGGAGAGACCACAGCCAGGAATGCAACCACTTGCCCGCGGGCAGATGGAGGATGGATGGCGCTTCAGGATTGTGGGGTTGAGAGAGGATCCAGGACCTCTTCGAGAGGAACTGCGGTGTGAAGCTCGCCGTTCACTGACGGTGCCGCATCTGCGTCGGTCGTCAGGACCTCTTCAGCTACAGGCTGCATCTCGCTCCCGTCCATCGGCAAGAGTGCCTGCTCAGCCTCGCCGAGCTCTTTGAACTCACGCAGAGGCGGCAGTTGCGAAAGATCGCTCAACCCGAAATGCTCAAGGAAGAACTTGGTCGTCCCGTACATGATCGGGCGACCTGGAACTTCTTTACGCCCGACAATTCGCACAAGCTTGCGCTCCAGCAGTGTGCGCAAAACTCCAGAAGCTTCCACCCCTCGGATTTCTTCGATCTCCCCCCGCACGAGCGGCTGCTTGTAGGCAATAATGGCCAGCGATTCGAGTGCGGACCGGGACAGTTTTGCCGCCGTCTTGGCCTTGTCCAATCGTTTCACCCATGGGGCATAATCCTGTTTGGTCACCAGTCGATAGCCGCCAGCGACCGCCACCAGTCGTACCCCGCGCCCTTCTTGATCGAGCGCCCGGCCGAGATGATGTAAGGCTTCTTCGACTTCACCCTTCGAGACCTGGCCCATCGCGGCGACGAGGCGCGGCAGCGGCAGCGGCTCGGCCGAGACGAAGAGAAGTGCCTCCAGAATGGCTTGGAGTTCGGCCATACTGTGGGGCCGATCAGCATTGAGGCCTTCCGAATTGAAAGCTTCCGAATGCGGCGCTCCATTCGTTTCTTCCATGTTCACCATCTCGTCCGCATTCGCTTCATTCACGATC
>JAOUGT010000132.1 GCA_029865485.1 Nitrospira sp. | reverse complement strand
ACGCTCGGCCGTTTCGCCCCGCTCCTTCATCTCGACGGCTCGTTCACCGATATCCTTGTACAGGTCCGACAGCTGTTGATCGAGCTTGCGGAGTTCCAACCGAATGCGGAGGAGTTCTGTCTCTTCCAGAGCACGTCCCGCTGCATGAACGGTCCCTAGGCGAAGCGTAGCAATCCCGGTCCGCAGATCATCTTTGATTCGCTGAAACAGTCCCATCGTCCCCCTAGCTGATCGATCCGAGCTCCAGCTTCTTCTCCCATTTACGGAGCATGGCCTCTCGTAACCCTTTGTGGGCTGGTTCTTTCAGGCCTGGATCAGATTGTAGCAGGGAGAAAGCCTCTTGCCTGGCCTGCGCCAATAGATCACCATCACGCACCAGATTGGCGACACGAAACTCCGGCATCCCCCATTGGCGCAGCCCAAAGAACTCACCCGGCCCCCTAATGCGCAGATCATCCTCAGCGATGACGAATCCATCATTGGACCGGACCAGCGCCTCCAGCCGTTCCCCTGCCGCCGACATCGGCTCTTCACTGCCCAAGGTCTGTCTCCGCAATTTGGGTTTCCCCCGTCCGACGTTCTGCGCCATCAACAGACAATAGGCCTGATGGCTGCTTCGCCCGACTCGTCCGCGCAATTGATGCAACTGTGCGAGCCCAAATCGCTCGGCATGTTCGATCAGTATGACCGTGGCATTCGGCACATCCACGCCAACCTCAATGACGGTCGTGGCAATCAACAACTGAATGGTGCCGGCCTTGAAGTCGGCCATCACTGCTTCTTTTTCAGCAGCCTTCATACGCCCATGCAATAGGCCGACGCGAAATTCTGAAAATTCTCCATTCTGCAACTGTTCGGCCCCCTGAATCGCAGCCTGAAGGTCGACCTTCTCCGACTCTTCAACCAGTGGATAGACGATGTAGGCTTGTTTGTCGGCACGCAATTCATCGCGCACCATCTGGTAGGCCCTCCGCCGTTGTCCCTCGCTGAACAAGAACGTTCGTACCGGTTTACGCCCCGGAGGCAAGGCATCAATGACCGAGACATCCAGATCACCGTACACCGTCATTGCCAGCGTTCGGGGAATCGGTGTGGCGGTCAGCACCAGCACATCCGGTTTATAGCCCTTCTCAATCATCGCCTTCCGCTGCAGCACCCCGAACTTATGCTGTTCATCGATGACCGCCAAGCCCAAGTTCTTGAATGTCACGCCTTGCTGCAGAAGGGCATGGGTCCCGATCGCCACCTGACTGTCTCCCGCAGCCAGCTGTTCAGCCTGCGCACTCTTGACCGAGGCTTTCTCCCCGCCGCGCACCAAAACCGTCTGCAGCCCCAACGCCTGCAACATGCCGGACAGGTTTCGGTAATGTTGTTCCGCAAGGATTTCCGTCGGAGCCATCAAGGCCGCCTGATAGCCGGACCCACAGGCCATCACGATAGCCTGTAGCGCGACTGCCGTCTTTCCTGAGCCCACATCCCCCTGGACCAATCGATTCATGGGACGTGGCGAAATCATATCTTGAAAAACCTCACGGATGACTCGCTCTTGCGCCGAGGTGAGCTGAAAAGGCAAGAGACTGGTCAGCTGTGCGAGCAGCGGGGTCCTGGGATTGAACCGCATCTCCTTCCGTTCTTCATGAACCGATCGCTGTCGGGACGCCAACGCCAGTTGGAGCAGCAGCAGTTCTTCAAATGCCAACCGCCGATGGGCCGCGGTCTTTCCTCGCTCCAACAGCCGACCATCCGTTCCCGCCTTTGGGAAATGAACGTCCTGAAACGCGTCCTTGATCGAGATCAGCCGTTGCCTCGCGCGAAGCGGCGCCGGCACGTGATCGATGAGGTCCATCGCGTGGTCCGTCAAGAGAGTCCGTACGAGCACCCGCATCTGCCGAGAGGTCCACCCTTTGGTTTCATGGTACACCGGAACGATTCGGCCGACATGCAGCGCCGATTCCACGTCTTCTCCGACGACCTCATACTGGGCAACATCCATTCGCGGCCCCATCCAGTCCCGTCGATTAGAGATCACCCGCCCGCTCAGCATCACCTGAGTTCCAACGGTCAGAACATCTTCCAGATAAGGTTGATTGAAGAACACCACCTCCAGCCTGCCGGACTGATCTTCGACACCGACTTCCAGCACGCTCAGTCGCCGGTTTTTTGTCCGCTTTGCCGCACACTTCCCGACTTTCCCACAAATCGACGCCACCATCCCCGGAACCAGATTTCCAATGGGGGTCATGACCGATCGGTCTTCGTACCGCCAGGGGATGGCCCAAAGTACATCTTCTACCGTTTCGATACCCAGCCGTTGCAAGACGCCGGTGCGCTTCGGCCCAACCCCCTTGGTAAATCGTACCGGAAGCCGCCAGAGATCGGTTCGCCCTCCATCAGTCGATGCACTCTCACGCGCGGGTTGTGCCGGGACTACCGTGTGACCGGCGGGCTGCTGAGCGGCTATACGAAGCGCCTGGATGTGCAACCTTGCTGCACGCAATCGACGACGCTGTTCATCCGGAGAAAGGGACGAGGGAAAATCAACGAAGAGGTCGCGGAGCGACATCAGGCGAGCTTCAATCTCCCTTGGATATGTCCGTTGGCGAAGCGCCGACAGCACCTGGGTGGAGATGAAATCACTGAGATTGGTAACGGCCTTCAGATGGGCGCCATCATCTCGAGTCGCAAATTCAATCGGCCGAGCGATGCGATCCAGCCATTCCTCGAGCGGCCCCAGCGGCCTCGATTCAGCCTCCGCCTGCATATGGCGCAGGATCGTAGCACAGCATTGTTCAGTGCACAACGAAGCCGACGCACTCGAAGCCGACGCACTCGACCATCATTCGCCAGCTTCTTTTCTCAGATTGCTTGGTCACATTTTCCTAGGGTGCTACACTCCTCTCAGCCCCATGTACCGCCGCAATATTCGCCATATCCTGCTCCCGCTTGCCATCGGCCTGGCCCTCCTGATCGGGTATAACCTCTTTCTGAAACCGCTCCACCCCTCGCTGACGAGTCCGACGGAAACCGTCGAATCCGTCTCCCCCCCGCCGGCGCCGCCACTGAGCAAGTCATCCGAGATTGAATCTCGATACGTTCGCACACTCGACCAGACTGTCATCCCATCCACTCCACATCAGTCGTTCCTGGAAGATATTCGCGATGAAGTCGAAAAGCATAACCTCTCCCTGGCTGAGAACAAGCTGAAAGCACTCCCGGCGTCCGTTCTATCAGATGGACGATCCAAATCCTTCGTCGCCATCCTGTGGAACAATCTCGGGTTGCAGCAGGAACGTCTTCGGGGCACAGGAGCTTCAATCGATGCGTTTAAGAAGGCAGCGGAACTCGACGACACGAACCCCGTCATTCTGATGAACCTGGCCCAAGCCTACTGGGAACAGCGCGACCGCGCACTGAATGGGGAGTTCTTGACGAAGCTGATGAAGCTGGCCCCCGACGAACCCTTCCCTCACCTTGCGATGGCCGACTTGTTGCAGGAACAGGACGAGCTGAATGGAGCAACCATGCACTTGGCCCAGGCCACCCAACGGGCAAAGCAAGACCCAGCACTCCAGTCCTATCTGGCCACCGTCACGGCAAAAGTTCAGCGCACACAATCGGTCGAATCTCGTATGACCGCGCGAAGCAGCACTCATTTCGTCGTGAAATTCGACGGGGAGGAGGACCAGAACACCTGGACATCTGTATTGGAGATTCTCGAGGAAGCTTATCGGGACATTGGTCAGAAGTTTGGGCATTTCCCGACAAAGCCCATCATGGTCGTTCTTCACGCAAAAGAATCATTCCAAGGTTCGACCGGCAGCCCTGCATGGGCTGACGGGCTCTATGATCCCACGCTCGGACGCATCCAGATTCCCACACGGGGAGCCACAACGGATCGGAAATGGCTGGCCACTGTGCTCCGTCACGAATACGTCCATGCCCTACTCCATGACCGCTTAGGACCACATGCTGGAGCACTCCCGACCTGGTTGAATGAAGGCCTGGCCATGCAACTGGCTGGAGATTCATGGCCTGATCTCGATGACGCCGTGCACGGCGAGATCAAGGTAATTCCGTTGGCTTCTCTGGAAGGACCTTGGGGCGGATTCTCAGCCGAAGCTTCGACCCTGGCCTACGTAGAAGCCTCTTCGGCAACCCACTATTTGATGGAGCGATGGGGCATGGCCCGCGTCGACGACCTTGTGAAAGCCTTCCGGGCCAAGGCGTCCGTGGCAACCGCGTTCCAGGATAAACTATTGATTTCGTACGAGCAGTTCCAGCATCAATGGCTTGAGCGGTTCGAACAGGCCCGATCGTAATCTCCCCCTTGCACGTTCGCGTGATCGATAGGAGAACAAGGCACCATCAAATTGGCACGGGAACCGATCCCTCCTGCGGCTGCTGAGGCCAAACCGGTAGTAAATCGGCCTGATCATTCAACAACTCCTGGCTCCCCCCTTCAGACTCTCGAGGAGACAATTGATCTTCCCAGAGGATCTTCCTCCCACTGGGGTCATACATGCGAATTCTCAACTCGAACCTGTGGGAACTGTTCGACGAAACTCGCCCGAACATTGTGGAGCGATCTGCAATCGAATGGAGGTGAGGAGTTCCACCCTGAACCGTCGTAAATTCATCCTCCCAGACGAGAGATCCGGTTGCCACATCTAGCGCGCGCAATGAAAATACCGGCTGTTCGCTTGCCTGCTGCTCCGCACGGACTCTCGTGATGATGGCCCGACTCAATGTTCGAGTTGAAACGGCTTTCCGTCCGCCATTTCCGTCAGGTTGCACAAGGTTGAGTCGCCCTTCCCATTGGAAGATCCCGGTATTCGCATCGTAGACCCGCAAGACAAAGTTGGAGAGGTCTGTAGCCCCTTGTCCGATGCCACCAGCAAAAATCCGAGCCCCCTCGTTCTTGCTTGCTCCATCACCTTCCTTAACCGTCAGTTCGTAGACCTCATCGGATATGATCGCACCTGAGTCAGCCTCATAGACCTTGACCGAAATTGCAGAGAGAGCCCCGATCTGATAACCGAACCCCGCCGCCACGATGGGTTTCTTCTCTTGAGAGGTGACGTCAGCCCAGGCCCGATCATGTCCACTATAGAAGCCACACAATCCGATACAAGCCACCAGACTCACGATCTTTGAATAACCGAAACCGACCGACCAGCGCTTTTTCTCTCTGGTACGAGTTGAGTGCTTACAACATGGTGGGAAGTCAGGTGGTTGTGACATGTACCCTCCTCAGAATGTGAAGGCATTCTGAAGGAGGGTAGAAAGTCGGTAAATTCCTCACTGATGGTATGGATCCCCCCCAAAGAAGGTGTATGGGGGAAAGGACCCAGTGGTGTTAAGCCTCTCACCTGGTAGACTGAGAGACACCGAACCATCGATACCGATGACGGGCCACGAGGCGATAGCCACATTCTGCGAGTCTTACGGTGTCATTAAAAACAATGACACAGTAAGATTAACCACCGTACGATGCCAACCCGTAACCCCCACAGCACCAGCCTTCCGCCTGGCAGATTGGGAAGCACAGGAGCCAATGCATCAAGTCCCTGAAAAACCTTGCCGGACGGTCGAACAAAGAAAGCTGTCTCAGGTCGACCGAGACGATACCGCTGACCAAGGGCGAGCTTGGCCGCTTCACTCTGATAGGCTACAAATCTGATACCTGTTCTTGCTGGGTCAACTCCTCGTCGTTCAAGCTCGTTTTTTCACGGACACACAGAGCCGACATTCCCCGTCTATATATCAGAAGGCCGTTCTGCGACGACAACAGCGGCTTTCCCTGATCCTCAGACCCCACCAATAGAAGCACGCCTCCATCCAAAATAGCCTCGACAACACAACACCCATTGCCGAGCTTTTCCTCAACAGTCTATAGTCACACCATGCGACAAAAGCCTTTGCTGCTTCTGTTACTCAGTACGTTTATTGTGGAGGCCGGATTCCTCTTCCTGGAGAACAGTCCGTCCTTCACATCAGGCGTGGCGTGGAAAGTCGGCTTTTTTGCCCTCATACCTCTTGGACTGTCTCTCCTAGTTTGGCTCCAACTTCGATGGGGTGCGGCGGTTTGCGTCTTCTACGCAACGATTGGGCTAGCTATAGACATTGCGACGATGGTTCAGACCTTGTCAACGGACGCCGCTGCTGTTGCTCCCGCGATGGCCAGCATCGTCAGCGGGCTGTTCTATTTTTGCTTGATCCTTTTTGGCTGGCAATCATTCCTGAGCGTAGACTAGGAACTGAGGCCTCCCAAATTCCCTCCTCCCAATCCTCCGTCCCTTTCCGAATCGGAACGGGCTTGATGCTGACAAAACCAGCTTGTTTCAGCCACTTCGCCGTCTCCGAGACGGTATAAGTGTTCCCTCGTTCGGTAAACAAGAGCATCGAGATAGCAAACAAACTGGCCTCTGTCGGGTATAACCCCTCGCGATCGCACAGAAAAGCATCTTGAATAATGAATCGGCCGCCTGGCCTCAGCGCTGCACGAGCTCGTCGAAAGATGGCTTGATTCTCCTTCGGCGAGTACATGTGCAATACATTGGAGTACCAGATAACATCATACGTACCAGGGATCGGGTCCTTCGTGAAATCAAGTGGGACATAGGAGAGTCGCCGACTTGCTTTATGGGTGGAAGCAATTTCTTTGGCGACCTCAAGCGCAGCCTCTCGATCACAGACAGCAGCACGCAACCTTGGATTCTGCGCAAGAAATGCCAGCGCGTAAGTACCAGGCCCTCCACCGAGATCCAACAGCGTCTGAGCGTGGCCAAGCGGAAGTTGTGCCGTAATCGCCGGAGCCATCTCTAACGTCCGGTGATGCATCGCCCGGGTGAATCGGCGTCTGAAGTCGAGGCTATCCGGCACATCATGATCAAGGGGCAACCCACTTCGGATGGGCTCCATCAGCCGGATCCAGTCCGTCCAATGACTCCTGATCAGATTCAGATAGTCTCCTCGATAGGCGGGGTGGTTGGCATTGAGCGCGGTTGCCCCGAGTTGGCTATTTCTGTAGACGCTGCCTTGCTTGTGAAGCACTCCGGCAGAGGCAAGATTACGACAGAGGATATTGAGGCCCCGCTCACTGACTTTCAGCTTCTTGGCGAGTGTGGTCAACATCCATGATCGATCGCCGATCACCGTAAACAGATCCAACTCGAGCGCGGCCAGCAAGACTCTCGGCAATCGATAGGCAGAAATGGCGTCTCGAAATTCACGGAACGTCGCAATGCGAGGCCTCACGCGGTGCTCCCAATTTGACGACGGCACCATCGCACGAGATCTTCAACTTTCGGCCGGTTTTGCAGATCGACCGGACGTGCAAATGTGATCGCGACAAACTCGTCGGTCATCTCCGTTTCTTCGACGAACCCTGATTGCAGCAGCAGAGCCCGATACTTGGAGACGGTTGGTTGGAGAAAATATTTCGCTTGTTTCGCCACTTCGTCGGTTCCTAAATCCTCTGGAGTCCCGTCCGACATGAGCGCCATCACCTCGTCCATTGCCACACCATACTGGCACAGAACCCTCCCTTCCGGTCGAATCTCTAACAACCACCCGTCATCGCCAAGATCCATGAGCAGTGGTCCATTCGGCTCCAGCTCGTATAGCTGGGGGAAGGTCTGCATGAGGTTAGCACGCACTTGCGGCCAGGTCGCAGATGTGAGTTCAGCCATGTTGGTGATTCCCTACCAAGCGCCTGCGAAGCCCCTTGAGACGCTGCGTATTTTCTTCAAGTTTTGGCAGATGATACTTCCGATCCATGTATACCACCTGTTCAAGTAGATCAGCGGCCTCGTGCAATCGCCCCATATCTTCATAACATTGCGCCAGCACGTAGCGAGCACCACCCACACGAAGTTCGTCGCGTAACCGTTCCGCAATCGATTGGCTGGTTTGACAACAGGCAATCGTCTCCTCATAACGTTGTTGCATCAAGAACGTCCGCCCGATCATGCGCCACGTGTCTGCCAGACCACCATGATTCCCTACACGACGCATGAGCACCAATGACTGTTCGTAGCAACGAATTGCCTCGTCGAATTGGCCGGTTTCTCTGGCCACCAACCCGAGATCCGAGAACAACACCGCCTTGGCCGGTTCATCATGGGTCTTGTTCATGAGATCGAGCGCCTCCAAGTAATAGGCCCGAGCCCGGTCCCATTCACCCGCATCAGCGCGTAGATTCCCCAGGTTGGCGAGGGTTGTGCCGATACCTTTTTCATCACCGAGGATTTTTTGCAGCTCGAGGACTTCTTGATAATGCGCCAGAGCAGAGTCCCGTCGTCCACTCACGGCACAGATATTCCCAAGATTACCGAGGGTCGCGACCAGCGCACGTTGGTCACCTGTGAGCCGATCACACTCAAGTGCCTTGGCATAGCAGGCATAGGCTTCCGTATAGTATCCACGCGAGAAATGCTCATTGCCTTGGCGATTCAGTTCTTCAGAGAGGCCGTTCCGTAGGGTCATGACGGCAATGTGAGCAACCGTTCGACCGGCTGCTTTCCACCATTCAGAATGGACACACCGTCTCCCATGAGAAGGGAATCGAATTCGTACTTCAGCAACCGTCGGAGCCCCTCTTTGGCCTTTGTCACATCGGCATACTTCTCGGCCGGGAGCATGCTCACCGATCCGGAAGGTTTCCCGATCAGCGCATCCCCCACGATCAACACACCTCGTCCCCGTTCTATGAACAAGGCAGATTCGCCCGGAGACTTCTGATCCTTCAGCTGGATCACCCAGATGCCCCCTGGCAGGAGTTCGCCATCCTTATACGTCTTGGTCGGGTTCACTTCCATTTGAGCCGCATCCGCTTCGGGGACATAGAGCTGGCAATGCCATTCAGCCTGATAGGCTGGCGCTTCCCGAAGATGATCCCGATTCGTCAGCACGATGTAATCGATCGGCTCATGGCGCCTGACAATGGTTCGCGCCTCCGGAGTCATCGGTGGAGGATCTACCAGGATTGCATGCTCGCCGATCGTCAGCAACAGGCCGTTGAAGTCCAATTGCTTTTCATCTGAAAACCACGACCATTGCCACATATTGGGCAGGATTTGTTTCATAGTGTCCTACGCGACGAGAGCTCGCACTGCACGACACCGATGCCCTCACAGTGCTGCGACAACCTCTTTGATCATTTTGGTGATATTCGCCTCAATACTGGCCTCATGAGGCAGGTCAATCACGTCGTCCTCTGACACCGTGATGAATTTGCGATTCGGTCCCTTTGTCAGCGAGATCAGAAACAGGCTGTTGGACGGAGTCACAGGGATCACCACCTGTACCGATGGATCAACCGCTTGTACCACCTCAAGGAACTTGTGTTTCCCCTCCTCCATCTCATCCATCGTTGCCTGGTCTCCTTACTGTTTCACTGCCCACTAGTTATTTCCACGTCCCAGCAGCTTCTCAACCTCCGCCAGAATCACATCGGCGCCCGCCAAGTCCATATTCCCGACTCGCTGCCAACGAATAACCCCCTGCTGATCAATTACATACACATTGGGAATAAACTTCCCTCCGCCATACAGCCTGTCTGTAACCTTGGTGGGATCAAGC
>JAOUGT010000177.1 GCA_029865485.1 Nitrospira sp. | reverse complement strand
CCAGAACGTGGAGACGCTCTACAACCTTCCCCACATCATGAACCACGGTGCGGAGTGGTATCACCGGTTGAGCCGTACTCAGGATGGTGGCACCAAGATGTACGGGATCAGTGGTCGCGTCACCAATCCAGGTTGGTGGGAATTGCCGCTCGGCACCACTGCTCGTGAACTCTTAGAACGGCATGCGGGGGGGATGGCCGATGGCGCTCGCTTTCGCAGCTTGTTGCCCGGTGGAATCTCGACTGCCTTTATGATCGAAGAGCACCTGGATCTCCCTCTGGATTTTTCTTCATTCCCGTCGGACGTGGGCCGTCTTGGCACGGGGACCATGATTATCCTGGATGACCAGACCTGTCCGGTTGGATTTGTGCTGAACCTCGAAAAGTTCTTCGCTCGTGAGTCTTGCGGCTGGTGCACCCCTTGTCGCGAGGGGCTGCCGTGGGTGGCAAAACTCTTGATGGCGTTCGAAGAAGGACGTGCGACCAATGATGATTTGTCGCTGCTTGAGATGCACACCAAATGGCTGGCGCCAGGGCATACCTTCTGCGGCCTTGCTCCAGGAGCAATGGCCCCGTTGCAGTCGGCCCTGAAATATTTCCGTGAGGACTTTGAGCGGCACATCACCATCGGTGGATGCCCCTGGAGCAAAAAGTCGGCGCAGCAGAGGGTCTTGGCCTAGGCCTATGGCGATCATCATCGTCGATAATAAGTCGTACACCGTCGATGAGCGGCAGAATCTCCTTGCCGCCTGTCTCGGTCATGGGTTGAACCTGCCCTACTTCTGCTGGCACCCGGCGATGGGATCGGTCGGGGCGTGCAGACAGTGTGCGGTGAAACAGTTCAAAGACGATCGTGATCAGTCCGGTCGGCTGGTGATGTCCTGTATGACGCCGGCGACCAATGGCACGCGTATCTCGATCGATGATCCGGAGGCTAAAGCCTTTCGCGCATCCGTCATCGAATGGCTGATGGTGAACCATCCGCACGACTGTCCGGTGTGCGACGAAGGAGGGGAGTGCCATTTGCAGGATATGACGGTTATGACCGGGCATGTCTACCGGCGCTCTCGCTTTCCCAAACGGACGCATCGGAACCAGACGCTCGGCCCCTTCATTCGTCATGAGATGAACCGGTGCATTCAATGCTACCGCTGCGTTCGGTTTTATCGAGATTATGCAGGTGGCCGAGACCTCAATGTCTTCGGGGCACATGACGCCCTGTACTTCGGCCGGGAGCAGGATGGGACTTTAGAGAATGAATTCAGCGGTAATCTGGTGGAGATCTGTCCGACCGGCGTGTTCACCGACAAGACGTTCTTCAAGCACTACACGAGGAAGTGGGATTTGCAAGCGGCCCAATCGATTTGTCCCCATTGCAGTCTTGGGTGCAATACCACCGCTGGTGAACGGTCCGGGACTCTGCGTCGAATGACGAATCGGTTTAACAGCCAGGTCAACGGCTACTTCCTCTGCGATCGGGGACGGTTCGGCTATGAGTATGTCAACAGCGAACAGCGCATCAAACACCCCCTTGTGCGATCGGGATCAGATCGTACTCAGCCGGGAATGCCGGAAGGCGTGCCCAAGACTCTGGAATTGGCAGCGGACCGGTTACGACAGGCCCGTGGGATTGTCGGCATTGGTTCACCTCGTGCGTCGCTTGAAGCGAATGTGGCGCTTCGAGCGTTGGTCGGACCGGAGCAATTTTATCAAGGGGTCGATGAGCAGGAATGCCAGCTGCTCTCCACGATACTGAACATATTGAGAACTGGACCGGTCCCTTCCGCGTCGATTCACGACGCAGAACAGGCGGATGCAGTGCTTGTGCTTGGGCCTGATCTCCTGAACGAGGCTCCACGGCTTGCATTGGCTCTCCTGCAATCCATCCGCCAACAGCCGATGGAGCGGGTGGACGACTTAAAGATCCCACAGTGGGATGAGGCGGCCGTGCGCAATGCGGTGCAGAACCGGCGAGGCCCTCTCTTCATGGCAGGGTATCGGCAGACATGGTTGCACGAGTACGCAACCGATTCTTATTTTGCCGCACCGGATGATCTCGCTCGGTTGGGTTTTGCCGTGGCTGGAAGCATCGGACAGGATGCGCCGACCGTTCCGGACCTCAGCAGTGAGGTCAAGGATCTTGCTCAGCATATCGCCGAGGCCCTCACCCATGCAAAACGACCGTTGATCATCGCCGGAACGGGTAGTGGGTCCCAGGCGACGATCGAAGCGGCTGCCAATGTTGCTTGGGCGTTGCATCAACAAGGGAAACAGCCACGGCTCAGTTTCGTGCTTCCGGAGGCAAATAGCGCGGGTCTTGGATTACTCGGTGGTGGGAGCCTGCATGACGCGTTCGATGCTATCAGTCAGGGAAAGGCCGATACGGTGATCGTGCTGGAGAACGACCTGTATCGCCGGGCGGAGCAGGCGAAAGTCGATGCCTTCTTTGACAGGGCACACACGGTGATCGTCATCGATTCTCTTGAGCATCGCACAGCGGCCTATGCCGACATACTTCTTCCGGCAGCCACAGGTCCGGAATCCGATGGGACCTATGTGAATCAGGAAGGACGAGCCCAGCGCTTTTACCAAGTCTTTGCACAGAATGGTGACGTCAAAGAGAGTTGGCGATGGTTGAGTGACCTGGCCCATGCAACCGCACAGGATGTTGAGAGCGGATCGGGAGTAGCGACCTGGCGGAAATTCGATGATGCGGTCTCCGCCACGGCAACGGCTGCTCCTGAGCTGGCACGTATGGGAGAGGTCGCACCCTCGGCGAGTTTTCGTCTGATTGGCCAAAAATTCCCCAGGCAGTCTGAGCGATGTAGTGGGCGTACCTCTCTGCTCTCTCATCTGACGATGCATGAGCCGCCTCCCCCTGTCGACGAAGACTCACCACTGGCCTTCACGATGGAGGGATACCGAGGACCGCTGCCCTCGCCACTGATCTCCCAATTCTGGGCTCCTGGTTGGAATTCCATTCAAGCGTTGAATACCTATCAGGAGGAGGTCGGGGGGCCGTTGCGTGACGAAATGCCCGGGGTTCGGCTGATCGAACCAGTTGCCACGAAAGCACCTGCTTGGTTCACTTCCATTCCAGGTGCGTTTCAGCCGGCATCTCGACAATGGTTGCTGCTTCCACTCTCCGCCGTGTTTGGGAGTGACGAGCTCAGCAATCGATCTCCGGCGATCGTAGAACGGATTGTCCAGCCCTTCTTGTCCCTGCATCCGTCTGATGGGGCACGGTTGAGTCTTGAAAACCAGAGCACGATTGATCTGGCGTTGCATGGGACGACGTACCGCCTCGCTATTCACTTCGAATCGTCTACCCCGGTGGGTACGGTTGGTCTCTTGCTTGTGCCTGAGGTCTCCGGTGTGAGAGTGCCGACGTGGATCGATCTGTGTGAGGCGATCAAGACCGAACGAAAGCGAAGGGCTGCATGATTGATTGGAGCTACACCGCCGTCACCATCGCCGTCATTCTGGGAAGTTGCCTGACATTGGCTGGGATGCTGATCTGGCTCGAACGGCGACTGCTCGGGGTCTGGCAAGAACGATACGGCCCGAATCGTCTCGGACCAGGCGGATGCCTGCAGTCGTTGGCGGATATGATCAAGATCTTCACGAAAGAAGACTGGATTCCGCCCTTCGCCGATAAAGCGGTGTTTGTAATCACACCGGCCATCGTGGTGATCACCGCACTCATGTCGTTTGCCGTGGTGCCGGTTGCGCCGCATTTCGTGGTCGCCGATCTCAATGTCGGGGTCTTGTTCTTCTTGGCCATGTCGAGCCTCGCTGCCTACAGCGTCATTATCGGAGGCTGGGCTTCCAATAACAAATTCGCGTTCCTTGGCAGCCTTCGGGCGATCGCCCAATTGTTGAGTTACGAAGTCTTTATGGGGCTGTCGCTGATGGGGACGGTGTTGTTGGCTGGGTCATTCAACCTGAGCGACATCGTCGAGGCCCAGCGGCACCAGTGGTTTGTGATTCCTCAATTTTTCGGGTTTCTCTGTTTCTTCATGGCGGGACTGGCTGAAGCCCATCGCACCCCGTTCGATATGCCTGAGGCGGAAGCCGAGCTCGTCGCCGGCTACCACTCGGAGTATAGCGGGATGAAGTTCGGAATGTTCTTCGTGGGCGAATATCTCAGCATCCTGCTGCTCTCGGCCATGACCGTCATTCTCTTCTTTGGGGGGTGGCACGGACCTTGGTTGCCGCCGGCTGTATGGTTTGTCATGAAGATGTTCGGGTTCATCGTCCTGATCATCCTCATCCGAGCGACGTGGCCACGGTTCAGATTTGATCAGCTGCTGACCTTCGGCTGGAAGGTGGTGATGCCGCTGGCATTGGTCAATCTCTTGCTGACTGGTGGGATCGTGTTGTGGAAAACCGGAGCACCGGAACTGAGCATGTTGCCGTGAATTTGGATCGAATGCGATGCGAAGGGGACCCATACTGAGAGATCGGCCGTACGTATGATGAACACATGGCTCTATGCCCGTAATCTGCTCGTGGGGTTATGGATCGTCTTCAAACGGACCTTTACCAAACCGGTCACGGTTCAGTACCCGGAAGAACGGCCCTACCTCCCTCCACGTTGGCGTGGGCGAATCGTCCTTACCAGGGATCCTGACGGAGAAGAGCGCTGCGTCGCCTGTTATCTTTGCTCTGCAGCTTGTCCGGTCGATTGTATCGCGCTTCAAGCGGCGGACCGTCCAGAGGCCCACGATCGCCGCTATCCTGAATTCTTCCGGATTAACTTTTCGCGCTGCATCTATTGTGGCATGTGTGAGGAAGCCTGTCCGACCAATGCGATCCAGCTTATCCCGGATTTTGAACAGAGTGAGTACGCACGCCGGAACCTGGTCTACGAGAAGGAGGATCTCCTCATCAGTGGGACCGGCAAGTATCACGACTATAACTTTTACCGAGTGGCCGGCGTGAAAACGCTCGGCAAAGAGAAGGGACAAGGTGTGAACGAACTCCCCCCAGTCGATGTGAGGAGTTTGATGCCGTAAGGGATGTGAAGGGTGAAGCGGCGGATGTTTTGTTTCAGGTTTCGCGTTTCTTGTTTCAAGAGTAAGGCGAAACTTCAGACCTGAAACTTGAAACAATTGTTTTAAGAGAGACGAACGACGAGATCCTAGTTATGGAAATCCTATTTTATATTGCGGCCGCCGTGACCTTCTTTGCAACATTGCGTGTCATCACGCATGTGCATCCTGTTCACGCGCTGCTCTATCTCGTCGTGGCGCTCATCGCGCTAGCCCTGATTTTCTATCTGTTGGGCGCGCAGTTTGCCGCCGCGCTCGAAATCATTATTTACGGCGGTGCCATCATGGTGCTGTTCATCTTTGTGGTGATGCTCCTTGGGCCGCTTGCTGTGGAACGGGAGCGGACGTGGATGATACTCGACGCATGGGTCGGGCCGAGCATCCTGGCACTGGTGCTCCTGGGTGAGGTGGGTTACCTCATTGCGGTCGGAGACCATACAGCGAGCGTTGTTGCGGAAACCAGACAGAAAGGTATCTCCATCGCCCTCTATGGGCCCTATATTATCGGGGTGGAATTGGCGTCCATGCTGTTGCTGCCTGGTCTGATCGGTGCCTATCACTTGGGGCGTCGCTTATCGAGAGAGGGGCTGTGATGTTGAGCACACCCGCGTTGGTGTTGGCCATCATGCTGTTTGGACTCGGATTGATCGGCTTATTGAGTCGACGGAACATTCTCTACATGTTGCTGTCGCTTGAAATCATGCTGAATGCCGCAGCGCTTGCATTCATTGCCGGAGGGGCCCGTTGGGGACAAGTCGATGGGGAGATCATGTTCTTGTTCATTCTGACCCTGGCCGCAGCTGAAGTGTCTGTGGCACTGGGGATTGTGCTGCAGCTGTCACATCGGTTTCGAACATTGGACGCCGATGCATTCTGCGAGCTGAGAGGGTAACGAGGTGAAGCGGCAGTCCAAGGGCGACGGGGTTTCTGGTGACGAGTTTCGGGTTTCGGGTTTCATGCTGTCGCTTATCCGACTCGAAACAAGAAACTCGCAACGCGAAACGTTTGCTACCTGGTTTTACGAAGAACAAGAGTCAAGATGATCAGCTTACTCTGGATTATCCCAGTCCTTCCGCTCGTTGGCTTCTTGATTTTGGCTCTGTGTGGCGGACGTTTGAGCCGGCACCAGATCGCATGGGTCGGGTGCGGTTCAGTTGGCATGGCAGCCGTGACCACTGCGCTTGTCGCCGCGGGTTTCTTCCACACCTTTCCTGAGCAAGAGTCCTATCAGCAAACGCTCTGGCATTGGATCGACACGTCCGGCATGACGGTGGGGATCTCCTGGTACCTGGATGCGCTCTCACTCTTGATGGTGGCCGTGATCACCGGTATCGGGTTCTTGATCCATCTCTACTCCGCCGAATACATGGCGCACGATGATGGCTACGCCAGGTTTTTTGCCTATATGAATCTGTTCGTGGCCGCCATGCTGACGCTGGTGTTGGCCGACAATCTCCTGCTGCTCTATCTGGGATGGGAAGGGGTGGGGCTCTGCAGTTATCTGTTGATTGGATTTTGGTATCGGGAACCGGAATATGGCACTGCGGCGCAGAAGGCCTTTATCGTGACACGCATCGGAGACACGGCCTTGGCCATCGGGCTCTTTATTCTCTTTACTCAGCTCCATACCCTGTCGATCCAACAGGTCCAGAGCCTTGCCGTGGAGGCCTGGCCATTGGGATCAACCATGGCCATGATTGTGGCCGTGCTGTTCTTGATCGGGGCGGTTGGAAAGTCGGCGCAATTGCCGCTTCAGGTGTGGCTGCCGGATGCCATGGCCGGTCCCACGCCGGTCAGTGCGCTCATCCATGCGGCCACCATGGTGACGGCGGGAGTCTACCTCATCGCCAGGATGCATCATCTGTTTATGCTGGCGCCGATGGTGCAAGAGGTGATCGCAGTACTTGGCCTCGTGACGTTGCTGCTGGCTGCCTCCAGCGCGCTGGTCCAGCATGACATTAAGCGGGTGCTCGCCTATTCGACCATGAGCCAGATCGGCTATATGTTTCTGGCGCTCGGCGTCGGAGC
>JAOUGT010000130.1 GCA_029865485.1 Nitrospira sp. | reverse complement strand
TAGCGAAACTGACTCCGGAAGAGATTCAGACCCGCTGGAACACCATCCCGGGTGTGAAGCCCTGCAAGGTCCTGGGTCCGACCATTTGTGATCGTGTGCGTAGTCGCCTCGCTGAGCACCCTGATTCAACTTGGTGGGATGAATTGTTCAAGAGAATCCAAGCTGCTGACTTTCTCTGCGGACGAACGAATGGGAAGGAAGGACCCTTCCACGCTTCGCTTGATTGGATTCTAGGTCCAAAGAATCTCGACAAGACTCTCGCTGGGAATTACGACTCAATTTCCTCAAACGGCCATGCACCAGCCTCAACGTGTAGCAAACAGGTGCCGAAAGGTGAATTCCTCAAACCCTGTGGGATACCGGCTGATCCACGCAGCCAGCCACACGAGCCTCGCTGCGCTGAACACCTCAGCATGCTCCATCAGCGTCAAGAGGTCGTCACATGCTGACCGACCCACTGAGAGTACAACCCCACGACCTTGAGGCCGAACAAGCCATCCTCGGCGCCATCCTGCTGGACTCGGCCGCATTGGCACCAGCTCAAGAAATCCTGACGCCAGGTGACTTCTACGACAGCCGCCATCAACGCATTTTTCAGGCGATGGGTGAGCTCGCCAAGCGAGAAGAGTATGTAGATCTCATCACCCTCGGTGATCGCCTTGAGGAAAATGGGCATCTCAAAGCGATTGGAGGCCGCAGCAACCTCGCTGAACTCCTGACCATGGTGGCGTCCGGGGTCAACGTTGGCCATCACTGCCGTATTGTCCGAGATCATGCCAGCCGCAGGCGCCTACTCAAGACTGCTCTGCTGCTCGAAAAGGGGGCCTACGAGCACGCGCCCCTTGAAGCCCTCCTGCACGATCTTGAGATGGGCTTGTCGTCCGTCACTGCTGGCCGGGAGTCGCACAGCTGGTGCTCGGCTTCCACGCTGGCCGAAGAGACTGTTGAACATGTCGATCGAGCTTCTAAGCGAGCCACGGACATCACCGGCATTCCGACCGGATTTCACCAGCTGAATGAGCTCCTTGGAGGATGGCAGCGATCAGACCTGATCATCCTGGCTGCACGCCCGTCAATGGGAAAAACCGCGCTGGCTCTTGGGGCAGCACTCGCGGCAGCAGAAAACGGTTTCAAGATTGGTGTCATCAGTCTTGAGATGTCCCGCCATCAGCTCGGCCAACGGTTGCATGGGATGAAGGGTAACTTGGACATCCACGCCCTTCGAACTGGACGGATCTCACCGGATGGCTGGTGGCAACTAGCCCATGTCGCACAACAGGTTGGTGCTCTTCCCCTTTGGATTGATGATTCCTCCCTCATGACGGTCGAGCAACTGTGCTCAAAAGCCAAGCTGTTGCAAGCTCGGCACGGACTCGATCTGCTGATCGTCGACTATCTGCAGCTCCTGCACATGCCTGCACGCGAGAATCATCAACTCGCTGTAGCTCATGCGTCACGCCGCCTGAAGCTGCTCGCGAAAGAGTTGGACATCCCCGTCATTGTGCTGAGCCAGCTCTCACGGGAATGCGAGCGGCGAGAAAACAAACGACCGATGCTGGCAGATTTGCGGGACTCTGGAGCCATTGAGCAGGATGCCGATGTGGTCCTATTTCTTTATCGGCATGAAGTGTATGACCGCGACACTGATGAGAAGGGAGTCGCCGAAGTTCTTATTCGAAAACATCGCAACGGGCCAATCGGTGACCGGCGATTGCGATTTGTCGATCCCTTTGCACGGTTTGAAGCCTTGAACGAGGGACTGTGAAACCACTCACACTTGCTGAAGCTGCGCAGTTCCTCCGGATGTCACGCTCAAGCTTATACCAACGGCGCGATATCCCCCGGTATCGCCGCCCCGGCTCTCGGGTCATGCTGTTTGATCAGGACGAACTGGAAGCCTGGCTGAGGCAGGGCCGCATTGAGGGAGTCAGCAAAGGGTCAGATAGTGCCCTCTACAGTGAGGCGCAGCGAGGTCAGGGTAAGAGCCAAGCACCCATCATGGACATTCAGGCAGGACGTGTTTACCATCGCATCGCTCGATATCGGTAAGATGCTCGCATGACGTACAAGATCACCACCCGACAGACCAAAGCTGGCACGGCATTCGATCTATACGTCCGTTGGAAAGGTCAACGGTACCGCCCTCTCCTCGGGTACAACCTGACCAAAGAGCAGGCTGAGGAATCCGCGATCGCCATGATTGGCAAGATCCAGCGGAACGAGCAACACGTGACTCCTCGACATGTCTCCCCGACCTTCGCCGACTTTCTCCCGCTGTACTGGCAAACGATGCACGTGAAGAAACGGTTTGACCTGGCCAGACCCGAATCGATCATCGACACTCACTTACTCCCCCGCTTTGGTGAACGTCCCCTGGACTCCCTCACGGCTGAGGATGGTCTCGCCTACATCACGGCTCGCCTTGCTGCGAAGGCGGCGCCCTGGACGATCCGGCGCGAGTGGAACGTACTCATGCGAATTCTTAACCTCGCCGTCGACTTCGACAAGCTGGACAAAAACCGGCTGAAGCGGGTGGAACTCCCCGATGTGGCAACCCGTGAGCGAGTGGCCACCACGGAAGAACTCAAGGCGATCAAGCTGAAAACGGATGAACACCAGCTCAAGGTGATGCAGGCGAACCAATACGACCCGGCGGAGCTCTGGCGTATTGTCACGGTTGCCCTCAATACCGGACTCCGAGAAGCCAAGATCCTAGAGATCGATCGAACCTGGATGCGGAAGCGAGATGATGGCTGGTGGTTGATCCTCCCACCCGCTCGAAGCCGTCTGAAGCAGACACCCCGTGAAATCCCCCTCAATCCTGCCGCCTACGCGGCCCTACGCGGGGCGATCGCCCATGTGGACGGGGAATCTTCAGGCGATGGACTCCTGCCGCCTTTAGCATCTTCTGGAAGCGTTTGGCGAAAGAAGCCAAAGTGGTCGACCTCCACTTCCATGATCTCCGCCATACCTTCGCCACCTGGCTGCAGAATCTTGGCGTTCCGCTGGAAGTCCGAGCCGCATTACTCGGGCATCGACTCCGAGGAATGGGACACGATCCACTCGGAGGTGAATCCATGACCGCCGCCTATTCGCATGGCGGATACGGCTGGAATCAGCAGCTCCGAGCCGCCGTTTCTCAGCTGCACAACGCCCTTTTGTCCTATGGATTGTCCTATGGCAGTCCGCTCGAAGAATCGACAGAACGGGTGAAGGTGGCTAACTCTTTGGAAGGGCGAGAGAAAGTTTGGTGGTCCCAACGGGATTCGAACCCGTGTTTAAGCCTTGAGAGGGCTCCGTCCTAGGCCAGGCTAGACGATGGGACCAGCCGAATCGGTCTGGAGGGAGGACCGTAGCACAAGCGGTTTTCCCTTTGCAACGAATCACCTTTCTGTGGGAGTGGAGCCCTTTGGAATCTCCTCGTGTAGGCCTTTTGCATGGGGCCATAATACCTGGCATTCTCACATCCGACAAACCTTGACAGAACGCCAGAGAAAGCCTAGCCTTCTGAGTGTTTTCACGGTATTCACTATGCGCTATACCTGCTTCACAGAAGCCGAGATCTTTGCGGTTCGAGGTTGCTAAATGGGTGAGTCGGTGCCGTTTCGCGGGACCGATCCCTTCTCCCGTTTACCGGCGATGGGAGTGCTGTCTAAGCCGCGACTCGAACTGCGGATCGGATCCAATATTTTCCGCAACACCAACGGCGTCGTCTCGATTCACGGAAAAGAGCAACTCGTCGCCGAACTCAAGCCGGAGCTCGGGCAACTCCTCACTACTCTCGATCTGTATAACGAGCAGGGTGCACGCATTGCGCACCTACGCCGGAATGTGCTGACGTTGAACGAACGGGGACGATTTGCCGTGGAAACATTTCACGGTCAGACCTTACCGTCGGTTCAGTTGTTAGATCTGCAGTCAGGACATCCGGTACTCGAAGTCCACATGGTCTCCGTGTACAGAGTGGACCTGGTCTACGGGAAACTGTTCTCGCATAAGGGCACGCCGGTAGAAATCACACCCCATTATTGCCGAATCGGTGCTCACACGACGTTGTTTGGAGAGATCCTGGACATGCGCGGCGGCCCCGCCATCCTCGGCTGATCGAACTCATCGTTGGCAATCCCCCTGCTACCTCAAGTGCCCGCGCCTGCCTCAGTGTCCCGCGAGATGTTTGCGTCGGCCATGTATTGCCGCAGGCATCAATAACCGCGTTGCCCCTACCGCCTCGTTCCTCTAAAATGGCGACATCATGGATATCCCTAAGCCGTCCGTGCAAGCATTTCTCGTCTGTGACCAAGTCATCGAGGATAGCCTCACCAAAAAGAAAAGCCTGATCGGGATTTTCACCCATCTGCAGACAGCTTCTTTTCCGTTCCAACATCAGCATATGGGACTCTACTTCTGCCTCACGGACGCCGAAGGCCTCTATCACTTTGATATCGACTTGATCTATCTCAACTCGGAACAACTCATCTGTCGCGCCACTCTTCCCAATATCGAAATCCATGACCGTCTCCAAATCTCCGATTTCGGCATCAATATCCCGCTGCTCATCCTACCGGCACCCGGCCGCTATGAATTCCGCCTCATGATGGAGGGCCAACTGATTGCCCAGAAGGATTTCAACGTCCTGTCGATCCCGGATCCCAATGCGGACGGACCTACCGCCTAGTCGTTCCCCATTCCTCTCCTCGCCTCGTCTGTGATAGAACTCCTATCTGAACGCAGCCTCCACAAGACCAGAACGGACAGGATTCATCCAAGACCATGACCACACCAGAGCCTTCATCTGCTTCGAATTTCATTCGCGATCTCGTCGTCGCCGACCAGGCCGCGGGCAAACACGGGGGCCGGGTCGTCACCAGATTTCCTCCCGAGCCGAATGGTTACCTCCATATCGGCCATGCCAAGTCCATGGCCCTTAATTTCGGGTTGGCCAACGAGATGTCCGGTGGAATCTGTCATCTCCGCTTCGACGATACGAATCCCACAACCGAGAATCCCGAGTATGTCCAAGCCATCCAGGACGATGTCCGATGGTTGGGATTCGATTGGCATGGCAAGATGTTTTACGCCTCGGACTATTTCGAGCAACTCTACGCCTTCGCAGTGGTCCTGATACGGAAGGGGAAGGCCTACGTCGATAGCCTGACTCCTGACCAAATTCGAGAATACCGCGGGACGCTCACCGAACCAGGCCGTGACAGTCCATACCGAACCCGATCCGTCGATGAGAATCTGACTCTGTTTGCACGCATGCGAGCCGGAGAATTTCCCGACGGGACCCAAGTGTTGCGCGCCAAGATCGACATGGGGTCTCCCAACATCAACCTCCGTGATCCGATCCTCTACCGAATCCGCCATGCGATCCACTATCGAACCGGCTCCACCTGGTGCATGTACCCCTCATATGATTTTGCCCACCCGCTGTCCGATGCAATCGAAGGCATCACGCACTCCATCTGCACCCTGGAGTTTGAGGATCACCGCCCGCTGTACGATTGGGTGGTTGCTGAAGCCGACGCACCCCATCGCCCACAGCAAATCGAATTCGCCAGGCTGAACCTCACTTCGACCGTCATGAGCAAGCGCAAGCTGCTCGAACTGGTTGAGAAGAAGCTGGTGGCCGGATGGGACGACCCACGTCTGCCCACCTTGAAAGGCCTCCGTCGGCGAGGCGTAACTCCGAAAGCGATTCGAGCCTTTTGCGAGCACATCGGCGTCGCCAAGCGCGACGCGATCGTCGAGATGCAGCTCCTTGAACACTTCATCCGGGAGGACCTCAACAAACGGTCACCCCGCGTGATGGCGGTACTTCAGCCCTTGAAAATAGTGCTCGATAACTACCCGGACGGTCTCGTGGAAGAGCTTGAGGCCGTAAACAATCCGGAAGACCCATCGGCCGGAACGAGGAAGATTCCTTTCTCACGAATCCTGTACATCGAGCAGGATGATTTCAAGGAGGCCCCCCCCAAACAGTTCTATCGCCTTGCCCCAGGTCGAGAGGTCAGGCTGCGCTATGGGTATATTATCAAATGCGTCGGCGTGACCAATGACCCGCAAACCGGTGCGATCACGGAACTTCATTGCACATACGATCCTGACACAAGAAGCGGAGCGACACAGGAGCAACGGAAGGTGAAGGCCACCATTCACTGGGTCTCGGCGTCACATGCCGTGCAGGCAACGATGCGTCTCTATCAGCCGCTCTTGCTCCCCGACCAGGCCAAACCGGCGGCCGATCAGGACTGGACACGGTCCCTGAATCCCCAGTCTCTTGAACTGCTGACCAATTGCTGGGTTGAGCCAAGCCTTCGCACCGCCGAACCCGGTTCTCGATTCCAGTTCGAGCGACAGGGCTACTTTTGTGTCGATTCCGACTCATCACCCGATGCCCTTCTCTTCAACCGCACCGTGCCACTCAAGGATGCCTGGGCCAAGATTGCAAAGGCCCAGCAAACTCCCATTTAGGACCCCTCCCGGATCGACAGGCTTCGAGTGCCCTGGCTGGTTTCGTACAATGCGTGCCCCCTGCCGCGATACTCTCATGGAGTAGCCGATCCTCGCGCTTGGGCTGCAACCTTGCCGTACCCCCCATGAGACTCAAGTCCTTTTTCCCATGGCTAATCAGGCCGATCTCCGCCAAGGGACCATGTTCGACATGTCGACCGGCGGCTGTTGCCGTAACGCAGCTGCTCCATGTCACGACCCTCCGATTGTCATCACACCACTGAAGAGGTCAGCAAGGGCTTCCCTTCGTCAGGCTCCAACGGTACACTCGATCCATGACCTGTCCCCTGTGCCGCCAATCCACTACCTGGGAAAGGAATCCCTGGCGCCCCTTCTGTTCAGAACGTTGCCAGGTCACGGACCTGGGCACGTGGGCGGCGGAGGGGTATCGCCTGCCAGGCCCACCATTGACCACAGGAACCGGTATTGCTGAGTTGATCGAAGAAGATCAGAAGACTGGTACGGACTAGGCGAGACAGTCAATCACGTGATGGTCCGACAGCCCGGACATCGCTCCTGGCAGGTCCCACCAGTTCGTGATGATCGTCCGATACAGACTTCGGTAGTCAATGTGGTATCGCAGATCGCCTTCGGGTAGGTCCATCAAGGACGGGGCCGCTCCATACAGTCCGCCTTTCACTGCTCCCCCCAGGAAGAAATGAGGCGCAGCTGTTCCATGATCGGTCCCTGCACTGGCGTTCTCACCTGCTCGCCGGCCGAACTCGGAATAGGTCATCATCAAGACGCGGTCCCAGTGCCCGGCTTCCCGTACCGCCTGACGGAAGGCCACGATGGCTTCTGCCAATTCTCTCAGGAGCCGCTCATGATGCCCGAGTTGGTTGGCATGGGTGTCAAAGCTCCCGATCGACACCTTGATGACCGCGACCGGAATCTTGGCGGCCAACAACTGTGCAGCCGTTTGTAATTGCCGCCCGATCGGTGAAGCAGGAAAGGACGCCTGTAGTGAAGGACTCTGTTCTAGACGCTGTGCGAAGTCGGCAGCGGCATGGGTCAGCTCCCGTTGAACCTGAAGAATATGTGCGAGCGCGGGGTTCGAACTGGCTCGTGTGGGAGAAGACACTCGGCTCGCCTGGACGAGAAATTGTTGTGGGTCTTCCAATGCAATCGTCCGGATGGTCTTTCCGCTCAACGGACCGGCATCGCGCCGGCCGAGGACGATACCGTCCGCCGCAAGGGTCGAGGGAGGCGGATTGTTTGCAAAGAGCCGAGCGATCCAGCCGACATCCATTATCTGCCGACTGTCCGAACCCGTCTCCCATACCTCGATCGATCGAAAATGAGACCGATTGGGCTCAGCATACCCGACACCCTGTACCCACGCCAGTTCTTGCTGCTGCCACAAGGGCATGAGCGGCGCAAGCGCATAGTGGAGCCCGATCTGTTCGTTGAGTTGCAACACACGCTCGCGTGCGATCGCCAGTCGTGGCCGCATGTGATAGTACCGCGCGTCACCGTACGGAACGAGCGTGTTCAACCCGTCATTGCCCCCGTTCAGCTCGATCAGAATCAGTACACGATCCCAGCGCGCGTGCTGCGGGCTTCTTGTCGAAGCCGCGAGCGCCTGTCTTGGATAGGGATCAATGAACACCATCAAGGGAAGCGTTGCCGCCAACTGAAGCAGTTCTCGCCTCGTCATCGCTCAGCCTCATTTCAATTGATAGACAGGGTCCATTACCAATTGCTGCACCGCCTGCCATCGATCGGAGACATCTCTTATGGGAGTCACCGGTGGAAGGGCCGTCAGAACCGCTTGCACACGGTCGAGACTGTCTTGGGCAACCCAGGCCAGCCCATGGGCCATGCTTATCCCCGCCCCTTGAGGCTGATGCATGCCCGATTCAGCTCCGCGCAGACTGCGCTGAAGCAGCTGCCAGCGGGCCAGTATCGTCGTACTCGTGATCCATCGCGTCCCACCAGGCCAACCCTTCACATTCGGCGGATCGAAGAGATCCTGACCCAGACGTCGTCCATATTTCACCAACACCTCGGTCTCCTGAATCGGCCACTGAAAGAGGCGGCCGGTCCCGACAAGCAGTTCAACCGGCGACTTCACCAACACACCCCGGCTCTCCGGCGCCCAGGACTGCGGCGATACCAACAACGCTCGCAAGAGCGGCCTCATGTGGTAATCGTTCGCACGAAAGAGTACGGCCAAACGCTCGACTTCATGAGAATCCGGCTGATCCGAGATGAACTCCAGCCAGAGCCTTGTCGTGATATGTCGGGCACAACCCGGTTGATCGAGGATGATCGACAGGATGTCATCGCCTCCAAACGCTCCAACTCTTCCCAGTACACGTTTTACTCCGCTATCGTGCTGGTGCTGATGGAAGACAAATTCGCCGCCATGGCGCACCGCCACATGCCAGCCGGTGAAGGCCCGTGCGGCCTCTTTGATATCCTGCTCTGTGTACTGCCCTTCACCGAGAGTGAAGAGCTCGAAGAGCTCTCGGGCAAAGTTTTCGTTGGGATGGTCTTTCCGATTGGTCTGGGTGTCCAGATAGAGCATCATCGCCGAGTCCTTCGCGATCTCAAACAGCAGATCGCGGAAAGAGCCGAGTGCGTTGCGACGCAGAAGCAGGTTCTGCCGGTAGAGTAGCGCAGGCCATTTGACCTTCTTGTAGCCGGAGGTGAAGTGGTCGTGCCAGAAAAGCGTCATCCGCTCCGTAAGCGGAGACGGCGTGCTCAGGAGTTCCTGGTACCACCACCCCTTGAGTGCCAGCGCCTCATCGTTCCGCTCTTGCCGGAAAGTTTTCTTTTGCTCATCCGTCATGCCTTTCATCCCCTGCGGGGGACTCGTCACAGCTCTTTCCGTGATACCCTCGAAGAGGTAATCGACAGCGACTTCCCGATCCATGGTCGCCACGCGATCGATTTCGGTCGGACTTCCGCCAAACCCCGTCCTCGCCAGGAGATGGCGCGCGTCCTCAAATGAGAGTTTCATTGATCCGTCCCGTCCCCTCCGCACTATACAACAAGCGAGTCGTCCTGTGGCCGATCACCCAAGTCTGTTTCCGGTTGGAAAAGTCTGAGTGAACTTGCTAAGGTCTGACGACCATTTCATCGGCGCAAAGGAGAACCCTCATGCTCCCGACCAAAGGCTATGCAGCAATGGCCGCAAAGGAACAGCTCCAGCCGTTTTCATT
>JAOUGT010000128.1 GCA_029865485.1 Nitrospira sp. | reverse complement strand
CCCTCTCGAGCCGGGACCAATGCCACGACGCGAGAGGTCCAGGGCACGGCCACCAACGTGAGCGCAGCCGCCATCGCGGGCTTCGCTCCACTCATATCCACAACCAGCTCACCAGGGTGGATGGCCCATGTCCGCAAGAGCTCCGGAAGTGAGTGGGCAAGCGTCTTGAAGGTCGATGAAAACTCCGTCACATCTTCCAACACAATCCAATCCCACCGTTTTGGCATCTGCTCGATGTTCGGCTGCACAGCCGACTCAACCAGCGCCTTGCTGCCTTCCGGCAAGACAAAACACAAAGCCTCGGGTTTGAGCCGGTTGATCGAATACACAGCCGCCGCTGCATCATCGACCAATGCAACCACGAGTGCCTTGATGGGTTGATCCTGCGCCATTGCGCGACGACTATACCACCGCCCTCATCCCGGTTCAATTTTCCGGCGCAGAACAGACGGGGCCTCCAACCTTGACACCCTCTGCCCCCTTCCCTAGAATCGCGCACATGCAAGCAGTTGTGCTGACGGCCTTTACAGACAGTGCCAACGTAAAACAACAATTTGCACGCGAACATGCTGACCGCATCGTGCACGTTGCACGGCTCATCGCAAATGCGTTCAACAGCGGCAACAAGGTTCTGCTCTTCGGCAACGGCGGAAGCTCGACAGATGCCGCGCACATCGCCGCCGAATTCGTCGGACGTTATCAGCGCGACCGAGCGCCGCTCCCCGCGATCGCCTTGGCAACGGATATCGCCGCTATTACATGTATTGCGAATGACTATGGGTATGACGAGCTGTTCGCTCGCCAGGTACGAGCCCATGGGCGCAAAGGAGACATCGCCATTGGCATCAGCACGAGCGGGAACTCTCCCAATGTCCTGAAGGGCATCACAGCAGCCCGTGAAGGCGGACTCATCACCGTGGCCTGGACCGGCGGAACGGGAGGCAAACTGGCCGGACTCGTTGATCACCCGTTTATCGTGCCGTCCACCCTCACGTCTCGGATCCAGGAAAGCCATATCACACTCGGTCATGTCTTATGTGAGCTGATAGAGGGTCATCTCCTTGGGAATGCGTCCTAATCGGACAGCTCCAACAAGTCCTCCTGCCTTGATTGCTCCGATCAATGTGTCGGACCTCAAGACCTATCCATTGAAGAGACGGTATAGCAAAGTTCGAGTCTCGGACTTTGCCGCCCCCTGGAAACGCGGCAGTTCATTTAAGACATTCTGCGATGGCTTGCCTGATATCCTCGCAGTGCAGTCACTGCGGGCCGTCACCCGCGCCATTGTCAAGGCCCATCGGAAGCGCCGTCCCGTGATTATTGGAATCGGCGCCCATGTCATCAAAGTGGGGCTGGCCCCGATCATTACGGACTTGATGGAACGTGGGATCGTCACGGCGGTGGCCATGAATGGAGCAGGGATTATTCACGACTTCGAACTGGCCCTCATGGGGCATACCTCCGAGGAAGTCGATGCCGAGATCGATGAAGGTCGGTTCGGCATGGCAGAGGAAACCGGACGGATCCTCAATGAGGCCATCATCCGTGGCGCAACCGCAGGCCAGGGATTAGGAGAGGCCATTGGGAACTACATGAACCAGGCGGCACCGCAGTTCCCGAATCGCAGCACCAGCATTCTCGCCACCGGTGTTCGACTGGGCATACCGGTCACCGTCCATGTCGCCGTCGGAACCGACATTATCCACATGCACCCTTCGGCGGATGGGGCTGCCATCGGCGCCACATCCCTGCTCGACTTCAGACGTCTCACGGCCGTGGTTGCCAAGATGGAAGGCGGTGTGTACGTCAATATCGGGTCGGCCGTGATTCTTCCCGAGGTCTTTCTGAAAACACTGTCGTTAGGGCGCAACCTCGGCCATTCGATCTCAAACATTACCACCGCCAACATGGATTTCTTAGTCCATTACCGCCCTCAGACCAACGTCGTGCGACGTCCTACGCAAAAAGGCGGCCAGGGCTATTCCTTGACCGGTCACCATGAAATCATGCTGCCGCTCCTTGCAGCTGCTATCCTGGAGGAGCTTGGGTGAGGCCAATCACAACCCGCTCAGCGGCCCTTTCGGCTGAAACACTGGAAGCTCGCTGGCGGCAGTTAAACGCACGGTACTTTGCCGGTGCTCTCCCACCGATTCCGATTTGCTGGAGTGAGCGCCTGACCTCTTCCGTCGGGCTGTTTACCTGTCGTGGTGGGCCAAGAACGTCCTACCCCAATCTCCCGGGTACGAGTCGCCGCGAGATTCGCCTCTCACGTCCACTCTTTGATCAACTGGCCGTGCGGATGCCGCAGGTAGAGCAGGAACTGATGAATACCCTGGCACATGAAATGATCCACCAATGGCAGTTTGATATTCTCAAACGGCGGCCTGATCATGGCCTCGCATTCCTGCGCAAAATGAGACAGATCAATGGTTCGGGAGAGGTTGCGGTTACGACCTACCACTCACTGGAGAAGGAAGTCATTGCCTTGTCGAGATTCACCTGGCAATGCACCGCTTGCGGGCGTCTCTATCGGCGGCAACGGAGAACGATCCTGCCTCAGCGGCATCACTGCGGAGCCTGTCGAGGAGCTTTGCGAGAACTCGTCTCGGAACCAGCACAGCACAAGGGTGATCGCAGCCCGTTCATCGATCCGGCTTCTGATGTACGCTCCCCGCTGGGATCATCACAGACGCCCACCAGCTTACCAGCGCAGTTACCACTTGAACTGCTATGAGATGCGCACAATAGACTCGCAGGCTGCGGAAAGTCTTGTCTTGCTAGATAGCTGGCCTGGTGGGAGACGGTCCTGAACACCCTAGCAGGATGCGCAAAAAGGCCGTCCAGCAAGGCCGCAGCGAGCGAAGAGGTGAATCGTACTCTGTCCCGTACGGTGAGCCTCGGAGCGACGCGAGAACGACGCTGGCGGCCTTTTTCCGCATCCTGTTAGGCGGCTTCCTGACTCTGCCCGAACCGATCCCCTTCGCGTGCGTTCTTCATGCGCTCAAGAACGGTCGCCAGGGCCTCAAGTGAAATGGGCTTGGAAAGATAGTCGTCCATCCCTGCAGCCAGACATTGCTCACGGTCTCCCTGCATGGCGTTCGCAGTTAAAGCAACAATCGGTACGTGATGGGAAGTTGCGGGTTCCTGGTTACGGGTTTCTGGTTTTGAGTCAGAAACTCGAAACTCGGAACTCGGAACTATTTCAGCCGCCTCCCGTTCCCGAATCAGACGTGTCGCTTCAAAGCCATCCATCTCCGGCATTTGACAATCCATAAAGATGACATCATACCGACTCCTGGACAACGCCTCGACCACCTCCCGCCCAGTTGCGACTACGTCAATGCGATACCCCAATCGATGAAAGAGACGGACCGCCACTTTCTGATTGATGATGTTGTCCTCGGCGAGGAGTATGCGAAGGTCCACGTTGGCCTTCGTCTCGGCTAGGGTATGGCGAGTAATGAGGGGAACCGGCTGATTCATAGACGCCTTGCCTACTGCCGCCGCGCGTTGCGTCATGACGGCCACGAGGCAATCGTGTAATTGCCGTTCGCGAATCGGTTTCGTCAGATACGCGGAGATCCCTGCTGCCTTGGCGGTTTTTGCATCTCCCCGTCGACCAAATGAGGTCAGGAGCACCAGTTGAATCTCAGCCCCTCCCGTTCCGGTCCGTATCGCGCGCGCCAGTTCGATGCCATCCGTTGGCCCCATATCCACGTCCAACAGCACAAGATCAAAAGCTGGTTGCCTCTGTGCCTGAGTCAGGGCCATGAGCGCTTCGGGCCCACTCGTGACGAGCGTCGGCTGCATCCCCCATTTTTTCGTCATCAGCTCCAAAATCTTTCGGTTGATGGCCTTGCGATCCACGATGAGAATGTGGAGGTCGGCTAACAGAACGGAATCGGTCTCGATCACCCGAGAACCACCGACCTGTTTACGCAAATTCACCGTAAACCAGAAGCAGCTCCCGACCCCCACCTGACTTGTCACTCCGATCGTGCCCCCCATCAACTCGACCAGACGCTTGCAAATCGCGAGACCGAGGCCAGTCCCGCCGTATTTTCTCGTTGTCGATCCATCGGCCTGACTGAACGCCTGGAACAGCCGATCACGAGCCTCCTCGGAAATGCCGATCCCGGTATCCGTGACCGCCACGCGAATCGAGGTCTCCTCCTTCGATTCCGTATCAACGGTCACCTCCACCCCCACATCTCCCGAATCAGTGAACTTAATGGCATTCGAGATCAAGTTCGTAACGATCTGGCGGAGGCGACCGGGGTCACCCAGTAACTGTCTCGGCACATCGGCGTGGAACAGACAGGCCAGATTCAGCCCTTTTGCGGAAGCTCGCTCCGCCACGAGATCGAGCGATTCGTCAATCGCGAGGCGAAGATCGAACGCAATCGTCTCCAAATCGAGTTTCCCTGCCTCAATCTTTGAGAAATCGAGAACGTCATTGATGATCGTCAACAGGTGATCGCCACAGGTCCGAACCGTCTCAGCATATTCGCGTTGCTCCGGTGTCAATGTGGTGTCCAACAGAAGCCCGGTCATCCCGATCACCCCGTTCATCGGCGTTCGGATTTCGTGACTCATGCTGGCGAGAAACAACGACTTGGCCTCCGTGGCGGCTTTGGCATCTCTTAACGCACTGTCTAATTGGTGATTGATCTGCTCCAATTGGTGCGCATAGCTTTTCAGCGTCTGCTCCGCTTCCTTCCGTCCGGTGATGTCTCGAATGAATGCGCTGAAAATGGTGGCCCCCTCGATGCGCAGCGGGGTCATGGCAATTTCCATGGGGAATTCCCGGCCATCTCGTCGACGCCCGGTCATTTCGACCAATCGGTGAGAGGTCGGCACATCCCTCGGTTCAAGGAGCCGCTGAACGTACTCCCGATAGGCAACACGATGAGATGGCGGACAGATCGTGTCGGCGGCATCTCGACCAATGGCCTCAAGTCCGGACCACCCAAAAATCTGCGTCGCCTGGGCATTCCATTCCGTAATATGCCCGCATTCGTCCACGATCATGACGGCATCAAGCGCCGTATCGATGATCAGACTGGTGCGGGCCTCGTTCTGGTGCAACGCCGCTTCCACTTCCGCCCGTTCGACGAAGAGACCAATCTGGCTTCCGGTTGTGCCTAACGCCCGTAGCAGATCCCAATCCTCCACCTGAGTCTCTCGGCTGAGGAACTCCATCACGCCATAGACGTTGGCCCTGAGCCAAATCGGGAACGCACAAGCTCCACGCAGCATCCCCGGTGTCTCGACGGACTCACGCGTAAAGAGAGGAGCACCGACGATATCCTCAATCCACAAGGGCTCACCACGCGCCCAGCAACATCCCGGCAGATCGGAGCCAGGACCGTGGTCCTGATGCCGACTGTTGCGCAAGAAATCCTGGATCATCGTCGAATCAGCGGCCCACGCCTGTGCGCAGGTGAGGGATCGCCCGTCGTCCTGCACCCTCCAGAAGAGCCCCACCTGCCAATCCAGACTGACCACGATCGCCTGCAATAGGTCCGGGATTGCTTGTTCCACTGTGGAAGACGCGGCCAGCACCTTCGCCACCGCATGTTGGAGGGCCTGCCGACGGTCGGCCCGCGTCTGCTCTGTCACATCTTGGAGCACGCTCAGGATAGACCCGACTGACCCATTGTCGGCCGGAAGCGGAACGGCCGTCATCTCGACCCATCGAATCTGGCGGGACAATCCAACCAACCTGCACCGTCCACGAGTTTCACGCTTCTCTCGAGCCGCCTTGTGCATGTCGTCGAACTGCTGATGATCGCCCGTATGGACAAAGGCCCGGAGGTCTCGACCGATGAGTTCTTCTGAAAAACCGGCGTCAAATAGAACACAGCCAGCGGGGTTAATCTGGAGCACCTGATGGTCGAGCCCCGACACCAAAATCCCCTGCGGCTCGGCTTCCAAGATAATCCGGAGCCGCCCCCTTTCGCGTTCTGCCCGAAGCCGATGCACTCGATCCCGTCGCGACAGCCGTATCAGGAACACGATCAGAGGGACGACCAACAGGAGATTGACGAGGCTCACAATCCAGACCAGATTCACGTCACCATCGCTCATCGGCTAGACTCCAGACACACCAATCCCCACAGCCAAACCGGCAGCAACTCCTCGACTCCGTTATGTGCTGTATCGGCTCGTTATGTGAGAACTTGAGCCAATGTTCAACCGCTGGTCCGGTGCTGGGCCATACAGGGATTCCCCAGGACGACGCCGCCCCAAACAGCAGGAATCGCTCTTTCACTCGCACCGGCAGCCAGGTATGATGGGGCCATGAACCCCAAGGTCCTGCCACGAGCGCAACTCCTCCACCTTCTGGCCATGGATCGGACGAACGGGAAGCGAATCGTGTTCACCAACGGGTGTTTCGACCTGATGCACATCGGACATACCCGATATCTCCAAGCGGCAAAGGCGCTTGGCGATGTCCTCGTGGTCGGGGTAAACAGTGATGCGTCTGTTCGTTGCTTAGAGAAAGCTCCCGATCGGCCGATTGTTCCGGAAGCACAACGGGCCGAGGTGCTGGCAGCGTTGGCATGTGTCGATTATGTCGGGATCTTCGATGAGCCGGACCCCCTTGAACTCATCACGGCTGTCCAACCGGATATCCTCGTGAAGGGCGGAGACTGGCCCCTCGACCGGATCGTCGGTCGCAATGTGGTCGAAGCCCGTGGCGGCCTCGTCCGAACGATCCCGCTGGTTCCCGGTCAGTCGACCACAGGCCTTCTTCAACGTATCCGTTCAACCGCGACATAATTCGTGTCTGATACCACCACTCACATGCCTTCCTGGCTTGCCCCCCTTCGATCGGCCCTCGATCATAAACAGGCTCGGGTGTGCCTGCTTGGAGCGCATGGCCCGACGTCGGCTTGCGCCATCACACTGCTGGATCGTCTCCACCGCCGTACCGACGACTGTGCCGGCCCGTGGGTCGTGATCACTGCGAGCGACGAGGCTGCGGAGCGGACCTTCAATGACTTGCACTTCTTCCATACGCTCATGGGTCAACCGGTCAACGGCCTCGCCTGGTTCCCGGAATGGGAGACCCTTCCCTACGAAGCGACGGCGCCGCATGTCGGGTTGATTGCACAGCGGATGACGACGCTTCATCGGTTGCTGATCAGACCACCCGCTATCCTCGTGACCTCCGTCGCTGCGGCCATGCATCGCGTAATCCCGCGCTCGATTTTTGAGGAGGCGGTGATTCATTTCAAGACCAGCGCGACGTTCGAACGAGAGTCTTTGATCACGAGTCTGCTTCGGATTGGATACCGGCGGGTCTCCGTGGTGGAAATCCCGGGAGAATTCAGTATCCGTGGCGGGATCGTCGATATCTTCTCGACCGCCTACCCCAACCCGGTTCGGGTGGAGTTTCTGGGCGATCAAGTCGAATCGATGCGGCTGTTTGACGCCGCAACTCAAATGTCCATTGAGAAATTGAACGAGGGGTGGGTCTTACCGGCACGGGAATTCATTCGGCCTTCACAAGCCCCGGACGCAACTGCACCAGTTCCTCCGGATGCAGAGTGGCGAAGTCCCGACCTCTACGAAACCATGGACACGTTGTTCGACTATCTCGGCTCGGAACCTTCCCTTGCCCTCGATCAACCGGAGAGCCTCAAACAGGCCTGTGAGGCCGCGTGGAGCAAAATCGATGACGGATACCTTCGTCATGTCGACCGTGATATTGCGCACCCCTATCCCTCTCCTGAGAGGCTCTTTCTCACGTGGGATGGCATCTCCCAACGGATTGCCGCCTGCCCATTGATGGCACTGGAACCTCTGGCAGCCCAGGACTCATCCTGGGAGCCAACCTTTTCCTTTTCCACCCAGCCTCCGGGCAGCATCGGCCTCGGGATCAGGGGCACCGCCTTCAGCCAAACACTGAGCCTGCTGGAGAACCTTCGCACTGAACATCGGGTCGTCCTGGTTGCCAGAAGCCGGGGGCAGGTTGATCGCTTGCTCGCTCTTCTCCGAGAACATGATTTGCCGGCCGAATCCTGGAACCCATCGAACTGGTCAAGCCAACGGGTCGGGAAGCTGCCGTTTTATGTGCTGCACGGCGATCTCTCGGTAGGGTTTCTGTCCACAGAGCTCCGGCTCGCCCTCTTAACCGAAGAGGAGCTCTTCGCCAAAGGCGCACGCCATAAGCCTCAGCCCAAGAGTCGAACCGCCACGTTCCTGTCCTCGTTGGAAGACCTGAACGTCGGTGATTACGTTGTGCACGTGCAACACGGCATCGCGAAGTATCGTGGGCTGAAGCGCCTGTCGGTGCAAGACTTCGAGAGTGACTATTTGATCCTTGAGTTTGCAGGTGGCGATACCCTGTACGTTCCGCTCGACCGGTTGAGTCAGGTGCAACGATACAGCGGAGCGGAGAGTCATGTCCCTCGACTCGATCGTTTGGGCGGCACCAGTTGGGCCAAAACGACCGCACGGGTCAAGAAAGACATCGAGGAAATGGCGCAAGAACTCATCGACCTCTACGCCAACCGCGAGCTGGTGAAGCGCAATGCCTATGGCGAAACCACGACCCTCTATCACGAATTCGAGGCTGCGTTTGAATACGAGGAGACCGCGGACCAGCTCAAAGCCATCGCGGACATCGGCCGGGACATGGAATCAACCAAACCCATGGATCGGTTGGTGTGCGGTGACGTGGGGTATGGAAAGACCGAGGTCGCCATGCGGGCCGCCTTCAAGGCGGTGGAGCACGATCGCCAGGTCGCGGTCTTGGTGCCGACGACACTGTTGGCCCACCAACATTATGAAAACTTCACCGAACGCTTCGCGCCCTTCCCCATGCGGGTCGCGCTGCTCTCTCGATTCCAGTCGCCCAGGGAAACGAAAGCTATTCTGAAGGACGTCACGGCCGGAACCGTCGATGTCGTGATCGGAACACACCGACTCTTGCAGAAAGATGTGATCTTTCGCCAGCTCGGCCTGGTGATCATCGACGAAGAACAGTGGTTCGGCGTCAAGCACAAGGAGCGGCTCAAGCAACTTCGGACGCAAGTGGACGTCTTGACGATGACCGCCACGCCCATTCCCCGCACCCTTCAAATGGCCATGTCGAGCGTCCGAGATCTCTCGATTATCGATACCCCCCCAGCCGGTCGGTTGGCCATCAAAACGGAAGTGGTTCGGTTCAGCGACAAAGCTGTACGGGACGCCATCCTGCGCGAGCTTGGACGGGGAGGACAGGTCTATTTTGTCCACAACCGTGTCGAAACCATGGAGCGGATCGGGGCCTGGCTGCATCAACTGATCCCTGAAGCCAGAATGGTCATGGCTCACGGGCAGATGGACGCCAAGCCGTTGGAAGCCGTGATGCTCAAATTCGTCAAACGCGAGGCCGACATCCTGATCGCCTCGGCCATCATTCAGTCCGGACTCGATGTCCCGACCGCGAATACGATCATCGTGAATCGCGCGGATCTCTTCGGACTTGCGCAACTGTATCAGTTGCGGGGACGGGTCGGTCGAGGAGGGGAACAGGCCTATGCGTACTTCCTCATCCCCGACGAAGGCACGTTGACCGGCGATGCGCAGAAACGATTGATCGCCATTCAGCAGTTTACAGAACTTGGCTCGGGCTTCCGCATTGCGGCGGCCGACTTGGAGATCCGAGGCGCCGGCAATCTGTTGGGAAAACAGCAGTCCGGCCATATTGCGGCTATTGGACTGGATCTCTACATGCAAATGGTCGAGCAGGCGGTTCAACGGTTGAAAGGGCATGTGATCGAGGAAGAACCGGACCCGACGCTGCA
>JAOUGT010000127.1 GCA_029865485.1 Nitrospira sp. | reverse complement strand
CTGAACATGCTACATGATGCATTCACGTTGGGTCTCCTTCGGTTAGGTGCAGGTGGGTTTGGCGATTCACCAACACCCTACACCGTTGGATGACCCAACGTCATACGCTGTTTTGGACAAGAGTGATCACACATCTGATATTTTCTTGGTCAGCGTGACTCGTCGCGCTATCGTACAGCCAGTACACCAATCCGATCTGACATTCGAGATCTTCTATGCAATCCTACGACATGGTGGTTGTCGGCAGTGGTCCAGCTGGTCAAAAATCAGCCGTCCAAGCCGCAAAACTGTCAAAACGCGTGGCCATTATTGAGAAAGCCCCGCAACTGGGCGGAGCTTCGCTCAACACCGGCACATTACCCAGCAAGACGCTCAAGGACACCATTGAGTACATCCATGGTTTAAGTCGACGAGGACTGGCAGAGTTAGGTGCAGCACTCACCAAGCAACTAACACTCCCCGACCTGATGACCAGGAAAGATCAGGTCATCAAGACGGAAGTCGCGGTGATCACGAATCAGCTGCAGCGTAACCACATCGAGATCATTCAAGGTACGGCTGCCTTTGTCGATCGCAACATCTTGAGCATCACACGATCGAATGGGAACGTCGATCATATCCATACCTCAGCCATCGTGCTGGCCACCGGGTCACGCCCTCGCCGTCCCAAAGAGATTCCATTTGACGATCTCACTATCTGCGATTCTGACTCATTTCTTCGGACAACTAAGAACCCCGCCAGTATCATCGTGATCGGAGGGGGTGTCATCGGAGCAGAATATGCCTCAATGTTGGCCGCATTCGGGATCCACGTCACCCTGATTGATCGGCGGACACAGATGTTGCGGTTCTTGGACCAGGAAATCGCGCAGGCTCTCGATGCTCAGATGCTACATAACGGGGTCACGATGCGGCTCGGACAGGAATATTTGAACGTGGCTCTCAACGACGCGGGCCGCCCCACAGTCCAACTTGAAGATGGTGAGACCGTAACCGCCGACATGCTGCTCTACACGATGGGTCGGATCGGGAACACGGATACGCTGAACCTCCCGGCAATCGGCCTGACGACAGACCAACAGGGACAGCTGCCGGTGAATGTCCATTACCAAACGGCCATTCCCCATATCTACGCCACCGGTGACGTCATCGGCTTTCCTGCGCTCGCTGCCACGGCGATGGAACAGGGCCGCCTCGCGGCCTGCCATGCGTTTCAGCTGCCTGACGCGCATACAATCAAAGTCATCCCGTATGGCATCTATAGCATTCCCGAAGTGTCGCTAGTGGGCCTCACCGAGGAAGAGCTCGCCACCGCCAATGTCCCGTACGCCACAGGGAGAGCCTTCTTCCGAGAGATGGCCCGAGGCCACATCAGCGGCGACCTCCATGGGTTCTTAAAGGTGATCTTTCACCGCGAGACACACGCGCTGCTCGGCATCCACATTATTGGAGCCGGAGCGACCGAATTGATTCATATCGGCCAATCGGTCCTCACCTATGGAGGGACGGTCGAATACTTTGTCCATAACGTCTTCAATTATCCCACGATGGCCGAGTGCTATCGTACCGCGGCCCTCGACGGACTGAATCGGTTACACATCCCCCGCTCGCAGTGAACTGGCATCAGGCCACCAGTTAGGGCCTACTCCCACAATAGCGTCAGCCGGTATGGGGCGAGATCAGCTCAAATCAATCTCCAGAAGATTTGCTAAAACCGTTAAAAGGACTATACTCAGCTTAAACCTGCCAGGCATCATGACCTACGTGGAGTCGTAGTCATGAGTATAATCTCAACGATCGCTTCTTCATTTTCCGGCAAGTTCCTCTCTGTCTCACCCACCACCGATCTCCGCCTGGGGATCGGCCACTACAGGAGGTATCGCCATGCCTATTCCACGCACACTGAAGTCGCGCCTTGATCGCGAACATGTCCATTACGACATCTTGAATCACTCTCAAACAGAGCGTGCTCGTGCGGTCGCTGAGGCTCTCCGTCTCCCGGAACAATCCATGGTCAAGGTGGTCATCGTGAAAGTAAAGGACAGATTCGTGACCATGGTCCTGCCGGCCACTACAAAGATCGATTTCCAACGCCTGCGAGGAATCTTTGGAACCCACCGCGTCCGCCTTGCGACCGAGGATGAACTGGCACGCCTTTTCCCGGACTGCGAAGTCGGTGCGATGCCGCCGCTGGGAACACTCTACGGCCTTCCCGTCTATGTCGACCGCTCACTCATCGGGGACGAGGAAATCGTCTTCGAAGGAGGCACTCACTCGGAAGCGATCAGAATGCGCTACTGGGATTTTGCGGCACTGGTGTTTCCGGTGGTGGCTGAGTTTCACCAGTCTTCTTCGGCAACCTGTTGACGGAAGCCGCTCAGTAGGCCACGACACGAGTGCACTGGGTCCTGCCCTCACCCAATCTGAAAGGTGCGTTCTGTTCACCTCCAACGTGAATCACTCACTCGTCACCCGCGGCAGAGTTCTAATCAGCAATCGACAGGTTTTTTGTATTCAAACCTGCTAGGATGGGACCTGTGCTCTTCAGGATGTGCCACCTGTTGCGAAAGGATACCCATGATTAAGAGTTCAAAACTCATAGCGGTCTGCATCATCGCCTCCCTCATTGGCCTGCCCACCCTCTCATTTGCAAAAGCGCGAGGAGGATCGAGTGGTGGATTTTCCAGTGGCTCGCGAAGTGGAGGCTACGGAAGCATGGGCAGCCGCGGGTCCCGCACCTATCAAGACAACGGTGCCAAGCCTATTGAACAATCTGCTACCACCAGACCCTCAACGGCACCACCGTCTCAGGCAGCGAGCAGCCCAACACCCCAGCACGCGCCCACCGCCCCCTCGTCCTGGTGGCAACGTAATCCCTTGCTTGCCGGAATCGCCGGTGGTCTAGCCGGAACCTGGCTCGGCCATATGCTCTTCGGCGCAACCGAAAGCAGTGCCAAGACCACTGACGCGGAGTCGGGAACGGGGACTGGATCTGCACCCACATCAGGGAACTCCTTTGGCCTCATCCTTCTCCTGATGGCGATCGGAGCAGGCGCGTTCTACTTTTTCAGAAAATCTAAGCAAACTCCTGCACCGGTCTTCACCGGACTTTCACGCAGCACCACGGCAAGAGGAAGTCTCCTCGACGTGTCGGCCAATAGTTCGGTTGATCGAGTGGACACTGGTGATTACACTGTGACCACCGAGGACAAAGCGGCCTTCCAGCAACTCTTGACGGATATTCAATCTGCTTGGAGCACGCAAGATGTGGCGGCTTTGCGACGGTGTGTCACGCCAGAAGTGCTGAGCTATTTCAACACGGCATTGGCTGAAGACAATAGTCGAGGGGTGCAGAACCACGTAGAGGATGTCGTGTTACTGAAGGGAGACGTCCGCGAGGCCTGGTCAGAAGGAACGACCGACTACACCACAGTGGACCTCCGCTGGAACGCACGTGACTATACTGTCTCTACGACGATCCCACATGGAGAGCCTGGGTATCTGATCGAAGGCAATGACGACACGGCAACGGAATCCTGCGAAGTCTGGACCTTCATGCGCGTGCGCGATGGGCGATGGCTCCTGTCAGCTATCCAACAGGAATCGTGAATGGAGGGCGGTTGACTCGGTGAGTCAGCCGCCGACCCATTTCCAGACGAATGGCATGAGCACATAGGCAGTCGCAGAGGCCAACACGCCGACCACCACACCCAGCAGCCCCGCCACATAAAGCCCAGCAAACGGCGCCGCAAGCACGACCAGCAACATGAACAGGGCTATCGAAGGATGGGCTTCATAAAACGCCCGGCGGCGTTCTGTTGAGAATGGGGCAGTAGAGGAATGTGATCGTTGCGCCATATTGAGACCGTAGAGAACGCCGACTACTCTTGTCAGTGAAAGGTTGGCTCCGCCCCTGTCCCCTTTGCCAGATCACAGCACTTCTTGAACTTCTTCCCACTGCCACAGGGGCAAGGATCATTGCGTCCGATTTTCGTCTGGTGAGAAGGGGCGCGATCGAATTCGCCCGTTTCGAGCCGCGCCTGATAGATCGACCGCCCCAGATGCGCATACTCGCGCATAGCCTCAGGGAAGATCTCCAGCACAGACTTGGCAAGCTGATCGAACGAACTCTTCTTGTTTCCCTCCTGATAATAGGCTTCGGCGAGGGTCGGTGAGCTAAAAAACGTGAGCGTCATCAGCAACGCACCGAGATCCTCATCGAGTTCATCGGGCCTGTACGCATCCCACACTTCCGCCAGATAATCGTATCCTATTCCAAGCCCTTGTGCCCATTGGCTCAACGGCGCATCGCTCGTCAGATTATCCAGGGGATGAGGTCGCACCTCACACCCAGGCGGAAAGGATACCGCTCCTCCGAGTCGTTCTCTGACGGAGTCATTGTAGAGCGCCATCATGGCCTGTAGCACCTGGTTGGCTTCATCTTCTGTCTCGTACAGAGCGTCCTGATCATTGAAGACAAGCGGAATCCATTCCGAGGGTGCAATCAATTCAGGCCCATTGGCCAGGCCGAACAAGAACCCGGCTAACTGTGGATAGGTCAGCGTGTCCTTCGGGCGCTGGGGTGAGGAGAGAAATCGTGTGAGAAGTATCGCCTGGTCAATGGTGAATGGTGGGATAGCAGGCATCATCACGGGGGCAGTCTTACAGATCTCCCTCGCGTCGTGCAATCCCCTTTCACCACAATTCGATTAAAAGACACGAGACGGCATAGTCTATTGCCCTGCAAGCTTCCTCGGGTCAAGCGTCTGCCCCGTCATCGTCCCTTCGACGCTGGCGAGATAGGCCTTCGCCACAACTGCGGCTGGCATGCCTTTCGACGGATCCACCTTACGCGCAATAAGTGTTTCCGTCACCCAAGGCGGACTCACCACATTGACCCGAACACCCCGCGGAAGTTCCAATGCAGCCGCACGAGCGAATCCCTCAAGCCCGGCGTTCACCATGCTAATGGAGGCACTGCCTTTGATCGGCTCCCGGCTCAACACGCCGCTCGTCAGGGTAAACGATCCGCCATCGGCGATGAGTTGCCTGCCGATCCGTACGAGATTGGCCTGGCCCATCAGCTTGTTGGAGAAGCTGAAGAGATAGTCCGCATCGGTCAGCTCATCCAGACTTCCAAATTTCGCCTGCCCTGCAGCGCTGATCACAGCATCAAATTTACCGACCGACTGAAACATCGCGCGAATTGACTCCGCCGACGCCAAATCAACTTGGAAGTCTCCCCTGGTTCGTCCCACCGTCACAACCTCATGGCGTGCCGACAAAGCCGCCACCACGGCCGATCCAATGGTACCCGTCCCCCCGATCACAATAACTCGCATTTCATTCCTCCCGACAGATCACGGAGCGACTCCGTGCCCGACCGATACAACCGCTCCATCCGGTTGCAATGGACGGCATAGGTGCTTCGCATGCATACCATTGAACGCCCCCTCCTAAATATGCCGCCCTGTTTGCCTCTCGATTCGAATTCACGTCAATAAAAACGGGCAGGGAACTGTTTCCCTGCCCGTTCATACACACTCACCGCAGCTTGAGGTATGGACGCTTACTTCGCCTCGTTCAAGTGCGTCAGCGCCTCTTCCGCGTGCTGCGTCGCAACGTCAGCGTGGCCCGCCTTGCCATGCTCAATGGCTTCCGTCAGATGCTTGATCCCTTCGCCCAAATGAGGATTCTTTCCTCCCCGCTCCGCATGGTTCCGAGACTTTTCCGCATGGGTCGCCACCGCGTCAGCATGCCCCTGTTTGCCATGTTCCACCGCCTCCTTCGCATGGGCAATGGAATCCATGACATTTCCAGCTGGAGACGGTTGAGCGTTGAGCACAGGAGCACTCACCAACATCCCAAGCGCACCCAGAATGAATGTGCCACAATAGAGCTTGCTCTTCATTTCCATGCCCCTCCCTGTTAAGAGTGTGTGCCGAATACGACAGCCTGAAATCTGAAGTTTACCTTAGCACAGCATTTCTGTAGTCTGTCAAGAAATGGACTCTCAACAATCTCACCCTCACGATCCCTTGCACGGCATCACGTTGGAAATGATTGTCACAACCCTGGTGGCACGGTACGGATGGCCTGAACTGGGTCGGCGTGTGCCCATCCGCTGCTTCCGCCACCATCCGACGATCAAGTCGAGTCTGATCTTCCTGCGCAAGACGCCGTGGGCGCGTACTCGCGTAGAGCAATTGTTCGTGAGAGACCTTCCCTGACCCCCTGATGTTATGGCGACAAATGCAACCATCTATAAAGCCGTCCTGCAGATCTCTGATTTGGACCGTCAATATTTCCAGAACCATACACTGACCCTCGCGCGCCATCCATCCGAGACCGAGGAACGGATGATGGTGCGAATCCTCGCGTTCGCACTCCACGCCGACGACGCGCTCTCGTTTGGTCGAGGGGTCGGTACCGAGGATGAACCGGCCTTGTGGCAACGGGATCCGACCGGAGCAATCGACCTCTGGATTGAGATCGGTCAGCCGGACGAGAGGACCATTCGTCAAGCATCCGGCCGTTCCAAACAAGTCGTTGTCTATGCCTATGGAACTCGCGGCGTCCAAGCATGGTGGGAGGCCCAGCGCGCCTCACTCGACCGTCTGAAGAACCTCGTGGTGATATTACTCCCAATGGAGAACATTCACGTTCTCGCTGGAATGGCAAGGCCCAGCATGCAGTTACAATTGACGATCCAGGAGGGACAGATCTGGATTGCAGACGGCACACAGACCCTCCACCTGGAATTACAGCGATTGAAGGACTAGGATTGATGCCTTTCACGTATCCATGCGACCAGGCAGATACAAGACAACAGCAATCTGATTGCTGCTGACTCAACTTGAAAGGAATGTCGAGCGATGAATTCAATGCTCACGATGATCACGATGCGCGCTCGTGTCCCTCGAGAGACTCTGTTGATGTGCATGAGAAACGCGCAAGGCCTCATGTCCCGAGCCTGCGTTGCGGCGGCCTTGCTGATGGCAACCTTCCTCTCGGCTGAGGCGGTGTATGCTTCGGGCGAAGGACAGACGAAGTTCAAACGTATCCCAACGCAATACATCGCAGCATTGGGCGATCCCGGTGCAACCAACGGGAGCGGCGCACAATTGTGGGGTCTGTGGCCGGTAGACCCAGGTCCTCGAGGCGTCAAGCTGAACCGCTATCAATCATTAAAAGAGGCGAGTGGCATCGCCCCAGCGCGTTGGAAGTTTGACGAGACCGACTGGTGGCTGGAGGAACATGGGTTGATCATGGAGCAACCAACCATTCCGCTCCCTTCCGGAAAATATGTCGTCACCGGTGCTCGCAAGATGACAGCCGTGCTGACGGTTCATCCCGCTGATAGCCATGGCGACAGGCGCTGGGAGCTCGATCACGGCGCGACGCTCTACGACGTCACCCACCTGGCCTGCCGTTCCGCACGCTATACACCAGCGACGACAGGTGGCTCCTGCTCCCCGGCCAGTGCGAAGCAGTCGGCCTTTCCCGTCGCGCCAGGAGGCGCCATGCCTCCGGTCGAGGGCTGCACAAAGCAAGACTATGCGGTTCTCATCGTGATCGGTATGGGCACGGAAAACTGAACTGCAGTGGCGCCTGGACAGCTTGCGCGGCGACTGCAATAAAAGACTCCCGATATCTTTATCCATCTGAAGCTACACGGCGCATGCTCAGGCACGGCTTAATCCGCCGGCGGATTGGTCACCGTCGGGGCTTGATTCGAAGGTAACAGTCTGCCAGACTCGCGATGCTCCCGTCAGCAACGTGGAGGGTCTCTACAACGAGCAAACTGCTCACCCTGGTTCTTGCGAGTCATCAGAAGTTTGCTTTTCATCCCTCAGGGACTACACAATAGGTCATACTCCTTGGCCTCTCCCATCCCGGCCACTATCAACAATCAACAGCGAGGTGTCATCGTGAATGTTCGACATGCCCTAGCGATCGTTATGGTACTGAGTGCCTTCGGCAACATCGGCGAGGTCGGAGCCGGCTATGATTCCCCCCCTCCCGGCTCTAGCAGCGCTGGTGGTTGCGGCGTCGTATCGTTTTCCACATTCATGCCGAAGCCATACTCACAAACAGACAACAATACAGAAGTTGCGCCGCAATCAGCATTTTCGTTTGTGGCATCCAAGGGGACATTTCCCAAAACCATTACGGTGATGATCAAGGACGAAAGCGTCCCCGTCACCGTGACGCCTCACTTCGATGGGTTTCTCGTCAGCGGCAAGATCCCCGCCTCGGCCAAAGACACCTTCATCAGAGTTGCGATTACGGCGAAAGGCCCCAACCTTTGTGAGCGTGGCGACGGATGGCTCTTGAAAGTAGGAAAATGATTAAGGGCAGGAGAGAGATGGCTCCGGTTAGTTGGCCAGTGTAGCCCATTCCTAACCTGACACCTGGTAGACCGCTGACGACACGGCGATACGCCGTGTCGTCAGCATGTCATCTCCGTAAGCTGAGAAGTTGAATCAAAGGGATCGGGAGTCTCTCCTTATTCTCAGTTGACCATGGAGCAACCAACCGGCCCACGCGCGATACAACGGCGGCGGATGGTGGTGCGTGCTCGCTGGCCCACGCAAAGCAGACGGCGTTTCCCGTTGCGCCAGGGAGCGCAATGCCTCCGGTCGAGGGCTGTACGAAGCAGGACTATGCGGTACTCATCGTGATTGGTATGGGAGTAGAAGACCGAACGCCGCTGGCACATCGACGAATTGAGCGGCGAGTTTAATAAATACCTCCCGGTACTTTTTCTGTGCCTGTACGATCTACAGCAATCGAAGGAACTCGTCCACCGTGAGATCTGCCTGACGAATAATGGCACGGAGCGTTCCACGATCGAGTTCTATATGATCCGGGACAACCAGTTGTGCAAAGGGCTCCGGACGCCGAAGAATGACATGGCTGCCTTCCTGCCGCTTCACAACAAAACCTGCTCGCTCAAGCGCTTTCATACAGGCTCTCCCAGAAAGACTCGGCAACTTGTTCATACAGCCATCAACACCGCATCGAAGCGTTCTTCAGGAACGGCAAGTTTATCTTCTTCCAAAGCGGCAATGTAACCGCGAATGGCTTCTCGGATATTTCCAACGGCCTCCTCTTTGGTCTTCCCTTGGCTTAAACAACCCGGCAGGCTTGGACACTCCGCAACCCAATAACCATCCTCTCCCCGAAAAATAATCACCTGTCTCACGAGTCACCTCCCCTAGTGCATAGCAACTTCCAGGTCCCGAAACCGGCGATAAGTTCCACCCATGCTAGCATACTTTGACAATCCCGCTGAGCATGGTGTGAATTCGATGTGAAGAGCAACACCGGCAGCCCGAGCGAAAACTCATAGCTACAGGCACTGGGAGCTCAATAACGGCACAACATGCTACGGCATGACCCACCCGGCCTGCCGGTCTGCAGGCTATACACCTGCCGACAGAAAGTAGGCGGCATTTCTCGATGCACCACGTGAAGGAAGGATCCGGCTGCAGACCGCACGAAGCAAGACTATACGGTGCTCATTGTGATCGGCGTGGGTGTGCAAGACTGGACCGCGATGGCGCACCGACAATCAGCAGGACTTGCCTCGTAATAGCATCTTCTTCCTCTCACCTAGGAGTTGGGCAGAGCGTGGGCATGTTCATTCCAATAAAAGCAACGCGCGAAGGGCACATTAAAGACTCCCAACCCCTTTTATACTACGTTCTGGGATGATGGGGAGTCTGCGCACGCCGCTACAAGAGAGACCGAAACTGCTCGACGGTGAGCCCAGCATCCCGAACGATACCGCCGAGGGTAAAGGCGTTCACAGGGTTATGACGTGGAATCGTCAGGATGCGCGTGCCATTTGACAT
>JAOUGT010000126.1 GCA_029865485.1 Nitrospira sp. | reverse complement strand
GCATGCGCTCGCACTCCGGCGTGGCAGCCAAGATGTTTAATGTCCTCTCCCGTGAGGGGGTCAACATCATGATGATCAGCACGTCGGAGATCAAAATCTCCTGCGTCATTGATGAGAAGTACCTTGAACTGGCCATGCGCTCGCTCCATTCAGCGTTTGGTCTGGACCAAGCGCAGGCCTAAAACGTCGGGGCCAAGGCCTGACGCAAAGGACCTCAGACCGGCGATCTATCAGCCCTTCGGGAGCACCAATCTCACGTAATAGCCCCACTATTCTTCTTGCCAATCCTATCGTTTGCCATAAGCTATAGACCATCAGCTCCTTGTCTTCTGGCGTGATTTCTCAGGGGGAAAGGGGTATCCTTTTGAAGCCATGAAGGTCACAGATCTATAGAGACCCTTGATGCCTACGATCAGTATCTTCATGGGATCGTGATTCAAATGTTTTGGCGGGAACATAATCTCCCACATTTCCACGCGCTGTATGAGGAGCATGAGGCCATTTTTGATCTACGGGATCTCCGCGTGCTGCGAGGAATGTTACCTCGCCGAACCATGGGATCGGTCTTGGAATGGGCCAGTGAACATCGAGATGAATTGATGGAGGACTGGAAATTATGCAGCTAACTCAAGTCTCCAAAGCCGATTGCCCCCCTGACGTAGAACCAGTCATTCGACACGTCGTGCCTTGGCGAGTGGCGGCAGTGACCGCTTTAGAGGGCTATCGGTTAAATGTGATGTTTGTTGATGGAACCAAGGGGGAGGTGGAGTTAGACAGCTTTCTCAATGGTCCCAGCACCAACGGAACCGTGTTTGAGGCGCTACGCGATCCTGCCGCCTTTGCTCAAGTCCGAGTTGTGTTGGGCACGGTGCAATGGGCGAACGGGGCCGATCTTGCCCCCGATGCCATGTATGACGCGATTAAGGCTAATGGCCGATGGACTGTCGACTGACGGAAGCTTCCCAAGTTGATAGACCTTGCAACAGTGTCTGATCGTTGTGTGGCCCCGTGACCTGTAAGAGCAACGGCGTAAATATTCCAAGTCCTCGTGTTGGGAGGCGGGCATCAGCACCTCAGAGATCAAAATCTTCTGCGTGATCGACGAGAAGTACCTCGAACTGGCCATGCGCTCGCTCCATTCAGCGTTCGGGCTGGATCAAGTTCAGTCCTGACGCCAGCCGGAATAGAGCCGGCACACACCCAACACCCTTGGTCGGTGCTTCGCAGGGCGTTGCCTCCTCTCAGATCACCCACTGCCTGTAATTCATGAAGAAGCGAACGCTTTCCCTTTGCATGTAATTCTTAGACCAGCGCGTGATTTCTCCTGTAGAACAAGGTAATCTTGCCCCATCAGACAACTATGACCTGAGGCGGTCGAATGCAATGGATTGCACTTTCCGAAAAAGACACCGCGACGGACGCGCTGGAGAAGCGGCTCTGGGAGGCCGCTGATCAGCTTCGGGCCAATAGCGGTCTCAATGCCGCGCAATATTCCACCCCAGTCCTGGGGCTCATCTTCCTCCGCTTCGCCGACGTCCGTCTCGCAAAAATCCGCTCTGGCTTGGAGAAGATGGCGTCGTCGTCACGGCGCGGTTCTCGCGTGGACGAACCGGCTGCCTACCATGCCGAAGGGGTGCTCTATCTCACTCCGAACGCCCGCTTCGACAAGCTCCTGCATCTGCCGGAGGGAAGTAATGCCGGCAAGGCGATCAATGAAGCCATGCGCGACATTGAAAAGCACAATCCTCAGCTCGCCGGGGTACTGCCCAAGACCTACGAAATCTTTAACAGCACGCTGCTGAAAGAACTTCTCAAGCGCGTCTCCGAAATCCCTGCCACCATCGACTATGACGCCTTCGGCCGCATTTACGAATACTTCCTCGGCGAATTCGCGAGGACGGAAGGGCAAAAGGGCGGGGAGTTCTATACGCCGTCCAGCATCGTGCGCCTGCTGGTGGAAGTCCTGGAGCCGTACCATGGCCGCATCTTGGACCCAGCCTGCGGCTCCGGCGGCATGTTCGTTCAGAGCGCCCGCTTCGTCGCGGAGCACAAGAAGAACCCTTCGTCAGAATTGGCCATCCATGGGCAAGAGAAAGTCGCGGCCACCGTCGCCCTCTGCCGCATGAACCTGGCCATGCACGGCCTTGAAGGGGATATCAAAGAAGCCATCACCTACTACGACGATCTGCACAACAGCACCGGGCGGTTCGACTTCGTCCTCGCTAATCCCCCGTTCAACGTAAACGCCGTCGATAAGGAGCGGCTGGAAGCCGAGGTCGGCAAAGGCCGCCGGTATCCCTTCGGCTTGCCGCGCACAGACAACGCGAACTATCTCTGGATTCAACTCTTCTATTCGACGTTGAGCGCAAATGGTCGGGCTGGGTTTGTGATGGCCAATAGCGCCTCCGACGCCCGCTCATCCGAGCAGGAGATCCGCAAGCAGCTCGTCGAAGCCTGTGCGGTGGATGTCATGGTCGCCGTCGGACCGAACATGTTCTATACCGTCACGCTGCCCTGCACTCTCTGGTTTCTGGACAAGGGAAAGCAGCGGACCTCTCGTGCCGACAAGATTCTCTTCCTCGATGCGCGGCATATCTACCGCCAGGTGGATCGAGCACACCGCGACTGGACCGAAGGCCAGATCGGCTTCTTGGCCAACGTCGTCCGGCTCTATCGCGGGGAGGAACCTGATTTTACCCTTGGCGGTGCTGAGGCAGAAGCCAAGATCAAGGAAGTGTTCGGCAAGAATCCCAAGTTTGCCGATGTGCCGGGGCTCTGCAAAACTGCCACGATCAAGGAGATCGAAGCCCAGGGCTGGAGTCTGAATCCCGGTCGTTATGTTGGCGTAGCACCAGGCGAGGACGTGAGTGATGAAGATTTCAAGGAACAACTCGAAACTCTCAATGAAGAACTCGAAACCTTGAATACACAGGCCCGTGAACTTGAACAAACGATTGCTCGTAATGTGGCGGAGATTCTTAGCGCATGAGCAATGAGTGGGAGAGAGCCAGACTAGGCGATTTGGTTGAGACTCAGAAAGGTTATGCTTTTAAGAGCAGCTGGTATTGTGACGCGGGGCGTCCCATTGTCAAAGTCAGCGATTTCACCGAGGACTCGGTTGATCCTAGCAGCCTTGTGTGCATTCCGGAAAAAACTGCTGGGGAACACAGAAAATATGAACTCAAGGCTGGGGACGTTGTGGTTCAAACCGTCGGCTCATGGCCAACGAATCCGGCTTCGGTGGTAGGAAAATGTGTTCGGATTCCAGAAGCAGCGACTGCTGCATTGCTTAACCAAAACGCGGTCAAGCTTGCCCCATCGAAAGTGCTCGACCAGCGATTCCTTTTCTACCTGCTGCGGAACAAAGACTTTAAGACCTATATAGTGGGGACCGCACAGGGAGCAGCTAGCCAAGCCGCAATAACCTTGGATGCGATTCGTGCCTATGAGTTCGACCTTCCTCCGGTCTCTACTCAAAGACGACTTACAGACATCTTGTCGGCCTACGACGACTTGATTGAGAACAACCAGCGACGCATCAAGATTCTGGAAGAGATGGCCCGCTCCCTCTACCGCGAATGGTTCGTCCACTTCCGCTTCCCCGGCCACGACAAAGTCAAAATGGTTTCCTCCCCCCTCGGCCCCATCCCCCAAGGCTGGGAGGTGAAACGGGCACCAGAATGCCTGGACATCAACCCGCGCGTTTTAGTCTTGCGTGACGGCGATAAGCCGTTTGTACCAATGAGTTGCCTTGCGAACAACTCGATGCTCATAAGTGGCATAGAATTCCGCGATGGTAACAGTGGGGCGAAGTTCCAGAATGGCGATACACTTTTTGCCCGCATCACCCCTTGTCTGGAGAACGGCAAAACGGGGTTCGTCCAATTCCTGCCCGACGAAAAGGCTATTGCGTGCGGCTCAACAGAGTTCATTGTTCTTCGCTCCCGCACACTCACGCCCGAGTTCGTCTATCTACTCGCCCGCAGCGACGAGTTTCGTCGTGTTGCCATCAAAAGCATGACGGGCGCGACCGGACGTCAGCGTGTGCAGGAGCAGTGCTTCAATCAATTTCAGATTGCCCAGCCGCCATCCACCTTACTCGAACGCTTCTCTGCCATCGTCGCGCCGAACTTCCGCCTCATATATAAGCTGCATCTGCAAACCCTAAACCTTCGCCGCACCCGCGACCTGCTGCTCCCGCGGCTGCTGTCGGGGCAAATTCCGCTGTCCTGTTAAGCTTCATGCCAGACCTTGAACCCTATCCCATTATTCCGCTCCGAAATGAGGACGTACTGGCCCCGGAAGAAATGGGGAGCAAACAGAAGGGCTGGGTACAGGTGGGTGCTGATGCGACGCCTTGGCTCTTCAAGCATGCGCGGCTGAGCAATGGGAAGGTCACGGGAGAGCATTGGGCGGAAAAGATCGCCGCTGAACTGGCCGAACTTCTAGAAATTCCCCATGCTCAAGTCGATCTGGCGATGCTCGATGGAGCGGTTGGATGTATCAGTCGACGCTTCGCCGAGCTATCCCGTCCTGGCACCGAGTTGATCCATGGCAATGATCTCCTGGCAGGAGCCGTGTTGGGATATGACCGAGCTGGGCGTCGGGCTCAACCGGATCATACCATCGAGAACATCGCCAAGGCGGTGACTGCTGCAATCACCGATCGCGATGAACGAGAGGTCGCCTTTCGCCAACTAGCCGGTTTTGTCACGCTAGACGCCCTCATTTTGAATACCGACCGGCACCATGAGAACTGGGCACTCATGCGATCACGCTTAACTGATGGAATGTATATCCATCGTGTAGCTCCAACCTTCGACCATGCTTCGTCGTTGGGACGAAATGAGCCTGTGGAAAAGGTCGGCCAATGGTTGCGAGAAGCTGACCGCTTCGAATGGTATGCGGCTCGCGGGCGTGGGGCGATTTTTATCAAATCGACAGATCCACATGGTGCCAATCCTTTGAGACTCATGGAAGTGGCGGCCCGTGCTTGGCCTCGGTACTTCCAACCATGGGGGAAAATGTTGCAGAATGTAGGCCTTGATCGCATACTCTCTGTGGTGGATCGTGTGCCGGATCATGTGATGGACGCACGACATCGTAGGTTTGCCAAAGGGCTTCTGGGCGTGACCTTTCGACAGGTAACCGAGGCATTATCATGAAAACGTTGTTTCTCGCTTGGCAAGATACTAGACAGGATGGGGGATCGCGCCCTGGATCACGCGCGTGGTTTCCGATCGGTCGTTTGGAGGCTGAACCGGGGCAGGACTGGTTCCGATTTCTCTATACTAAAGGTGCGTTGGATGCACAGGCTCAAGCGGGGTTTCAAGCGCTGAATGCGTTTCCTCAGCTGGAGCAGGTGTATGAATCCAGCGAATTATTTCCGCTGTTTCAAAATCGGCTGATCAGTCCCAAACGGGAAGATTACGCCGAATACCTCGAACGGCTCGCGCTGCCTCCTGAAGAGACCGATCCCTTCGCCATCTTGGCCGTCTCGGGCGGAGGGCGTCAAACCGATAACTTGGAAGTCTTCCCGCAAATCCATCCTCATCGGGACGGACGATTCTCGTGCCGATTTTTTTTACACGGGTGGCGGCATGTCAATGTGCCTTCTCAGGAACGATTGAGCAGGTTAGGGGAAGGTACCCCTCTCCAGGTTGCTGTAGAACTGAACAACCCCGCAACCGGTGCGGCGATCCAACTCTTGACGGCGGATGACTACTTCATGGTCGGGTGGACCCCTCGGTATCTCATTAAAGACATGCTGGCCGCTATTGCAGGAGGCGTCGAGAATATGCGCGCTCATGTGGTGCGGAACAATCCTCCTCCGGCGCCACACAACCAGCGCGTCCTCGTCGAACTCGAAGGTATGTTTCAAGTCGGGTACCAACCGATGAGCAGTAAGGAGTTTCTTCCGCTCGTTGCCTAAATGGTCCACGCCTATTCAGAAGACTCCCTCGTCGAACAGCCAGCCATTCAGCTCTTTGCGGAGCTGGGGTGGCAGACGGTGTCGGCACTGGAGGAAGTCTTCGGAGTTAGCGGCACACCTGGGAGGGAGACTAAAGGCGAGACAGTTCTACTCCCTCGTCTTCGTACCGCGCTTGAGCGTCTGAATCCTTCACTCCCACCCGAAGCCATTTCACAAGCCATCGATCAATTAACCCGCGACCGCTCAGCCATGAGCCTCGCGGCGGCGAATCGGGAAGTGTACGGGCTGCTCAAAGACGGCATTGAGGTGACTGTTGCAGATGCCACCAGCGGGGGCCAGGAACCAAAACGGGTTCGCGTCATTGATTGGGAGAATCCTGCCGCGAATGACTTCCTTCTTGTCAGCCAGCTCAGTGTAACTGGCCCGCTGTACACACGTCGACCTGATCTGGTGGGGTTTGTGAATGGCCTCCCCATCGTGGTGATCGAGCTGAAGAAGCTTGGAGTTCCAGCGCAGCAAGCGTTCGACGACAACCTTACCTGTTATAAAGCCGACATTCCCCAACTCTTCTGGTTCAACGGCCTGATGATCGCTTCCAACGGGACGGAGAGCCGTGTGGGTTCTCTGACCGCCGATTGGGAACGGTTCTTTGAGTGGAAACGGATCGAACGAGAGGACGAACCGCGCCGCGTATCGCTCGAAGTGATGCTGCGTGGCACCAGTGAGCCATCCCGACTGCTGGATTTGCTTGAAAACTTCACCCTCTTCTCTGAGCACAAGGCCGGGCTCGTCAAAGTGCTGGGGCAGAACCATCAGTTCCTCGGCGTGAATAATGCCATCACCGCCACGCTGGAAGCGCGTAAACAGGGGCATGGACGGGGCGGTGTATTCTGGCAGACGCAAGGTTCCGGCAAGAGCTTGGCCATGGTGTTCTACGCCCAGAAGATCCTGAGGAAGATCCCTGGCAACTGGACCTTTGTGGTGGTGACGGATCGTGTGGAGTTGGACGATCAGATTGCCAAAACCTTCAAGGCCTGTGGTGCCGTTAGCGAGACGGAGAGCGATGTCTGTCATGCCCAAAGTGGTGCACAGCTTCGGCAATTGCTCGGTGAGAATCACCGCTATGTCTTCACGCTGATTCACAAGTTTCAGACACCTGAACTGCTCTGTGACCGGTCCGATGTCATTGTCCTGACCGATGAAGCCCATCGCAGCCAGTACGACACTCTGGCGTTGAACATGCGGACGGCGCTCCCTCACGCGCTGTTCCTCGCCTTCACCGGCACACCGCTGATTGCCGGAGAAGAACGGACCCGCGAGGTGTTCGGCGACTATGTCTCCATCTATGATTTCCAGCAGTCGGTCGAAGACGGCGCAACGGTGCCATTGTTCTATGAAAACCGGACGCCGGAACTCCGATTGGAAAATCCGAACCTCAACGACGATATCTACAACCTGATCGAAGCCGCTGGACTGGATGACGAGCAAGAGAAACGGCTGGAGCGTGAGTTGGGTCGGCAATATCAATTGCTCACGCGCCATGACCGACTGGAGACGATCGCGAAGGACATTGTTCAGCATTTCTTGGGGCGTGGCTTTCAGGGCAAGGCGATGGTGATTTCCATCGACAAGGCGACGGCCCTGCGGATGCACGACAAGGTTCGGGCGCACTGGAAGTCCGAGGAGAAACGAGTCGAGCAGGAGTTGGCCAGGCTGACCACCTATGGGGCCAAGGCCGCCGCTCCGGATCGCATCCTGGAACTAAAGGCACGGCTGGATGTGATCCGCACCACCGAGATGGCGTTGATTGTGTCGTCTGCCCAAAATGAAATTGCAGATATGCAGAAGCTGGGGCTCGATATAGCACCGCATCGGAAACGGATGAATGATGAGTCGCTGGATGAGAAGTTCAAGGACTCGAACGACCCTCTGCGCCTGGTTTTCGTCTGTGCCATGTGGCTGACCGGCTTCGATGCGCCGAGCTGCTCGACTGTGTATCTCGATAAGCCGATGCGGAATCACACACTGATGCAAACGATTGCCCGAGCCAACCGAGTGTTTCCCGGCAAGCACAGCGGCCTCATTGTAGATTATGCGAACGTCTTTGCTTCACTAGAAAGGGCGCTGGCGATCTATGCCAAAGGTCGTGGTGGCGAACAGCCTATCCGGGACAAGCAGAAGCTCGTGGAGAGCTTGCGCCAGGCGATCACGGAGACGGAAGCGTTCTGCTTGGCTCATGGTGTCAATCTCGGAGAAATTGAGCAGACTCCGGCGGGAAGTCTTGATCGGCTCACGAAGATTGCCGAGGCGGTCGAACGCCTGATCTCGCCAGACCCTCTTCGCAAAGACTTTCTTGGCCAGGAGGGGTGGGTCCGAACTCTCTTTCAAGCGGTGAAGCCCGATCCCGCCGTACTGGAGTTCGCCTCCCGCGTGGCCTGCCTGGCGACCATTGCCGAAAGCATTCGCGAACGAACGGGCGAGGGACAGGCAGATATTTCGGCTGTGATGGCCGATCTCAATAAGATTCTGGATGCGTCCGTGGCAGCGGATGGGTTTCACATCCCTCAAGGAGCAGCTGGCCATGCGGTGATCGATCTGACGAAGATCGACTTCGAGGCGTTGGCCAAGCGATTCGGGAAATCAAAAACCAAGAATATCGACCTGGAGCAACTGAAAGCGGCGATCCGCGCTCAACTGGACAAGCTCATTCGTCTCAACCGGACCAGAGCCGACTACCTCAGCAAGTTCGAAGAGCTGATTGAATCCTACAACTCTGGCAGTCGGAATATTGACGAACTCTTCAGGGAGCTCCTGGCGCTCAGCCGCAGTTTAAACGACGAACAGGAACGGCACGTCCGTGAGAACTTGTCCGAGGAGGAATTGGTGATCTTTGATATCCTAACTCGTCCAGCGCCGGAATTGAGTGCTGCCGAGCGGGCTGAACTGAAAAAGGTGGCTAAAGATCTACTGGAGAAACTGAAGCAGTTGCTCGTACTGAACTGGCGGCAAACGGTCGCCGCACGATCGAGGGTCAAGCTGGCTATTGAAGATGTGCTTGATCAAGGACTTCCGCCCGCCTACACGCCGGATCTCTACAAACAGAAATGTTCGGCGGTATTTGAACATGTCTATGAGGCGTACGGTGCCAGAGGGGCAAGTCTCTATAGCCAATCCCATGGGGTCTGAGGACATCACCTAAAGAAGCAACAGGACAGGTTCCGATCTTGAATCGTGCATGATCGGATTGCGCGTCGGCCTTGACCAAGTAACTGCTCCATACAACTACAGCCCCCCTGCTCTAAGCTTGACGTCTCGACAGGGGAGCCCCTCTCCTGGTACCCTTTCTTCCCATGACTAGAAACACCAAACAATCACGTACTTCCCGCGCTGTTCGTGAGCAGGCTCCAGTCTCTGTTAAAAGTCCATCTGCTGAGGAGGCGGCGAAATTAGAAATCTACGATACCACCTTGCGTGACGGTGCGCAGGCTGAGGACGTCAGTTTTTCGGCGCAAGATAAGGTGCTCATCGCGCAGAAGTTAGATAGCCTTGGCGTACATTTTATTGAAGGCGGATGGCCCGGTGCGAACCCAAAGGATATTGAGTTCTTTCGGATGATCAAGACCCTTCCGCTGAAACACGCGGAGGTCATTGCCTTCGGGTCGACCAGGAAAGCCAGTAATCCCGTTCGCAAGGATCCGAATCTTCAGGCGTTACTCGGCGCCGACACGAAGATCATCACCCTCTTCGGGAAGACCTGGTCGCTCCATGTCACCGATGCACTTGGTATCTCGCTCCACAAAAATCTTGAGCTGATCGGTGACTCCATCGCCTATCTCCGTGGGAAGGGACGCCGGGTGTTCTACGATGCGGAGCATTTCTTCGACGGCTATAAGACCAACCCTGACTATGCTTTGAATACGATCAGGAAAGC
>JAOUGT010000298.1 GCA_029865485.1 Nitrospira sp. | reverse complement strand
ACCTGAGCCGAGCGATTGCGGACTCAACCGATCGATCATCTAAAATGCGGACGTGATAAAGATGTCCTCGCAGGAGTTCAGCGATCACGTCGGTTTGACTGTCTTTCAGGATCGACGCGATTCGCTCCGGTGAAACTCCGCTCTTAAACTTGACCAACACCTCATTCGGGGCGAATCGAGGAGAGGAGGATTTGGTAGATGGATCGAAGGTGTGAGGCGTTGTGACATGTTGATCAGTGGCGTGACAGGATGTGGAAAGCCACAGCACTGCTACACACGTCGTGATTGTGACAAGTTGTGCGATGTGATGAGAGAGACTGGGGAAATAAGACATTGCATTCACGGTGTTAAGCAGGCTGATCAGACTGTTTCATCTGAGCAGGCGTTAGATGTACTAGCACCGGCATTCATTCATATACCCCTCTTCCGAGGGGAACAGTCGGCATGAAGTGATATATCAATCTTTGGAGCGGAAAGCACTGGGACAGATCGTACGAATATACATTGATGTGTGAGGAAGGGCTTGTGCCAGCCCAAGAAGTCGGACAGACCGGGTATGTACCAGCGTATCACCCTCAGGTTTGTATAGGCCGCGTGGTGGCAGTTGATGGTGTGCACGTATCCGCTGGATCGGGGCCGATTTTGGTGGTAAATGAGCTGGTTCTCTATGCTGGGGAACGTTGCTCCTCCGGATGGTCAGTCTTTCCCCGTAGCCACTCGCTCCACTTTCTGATGCACCCATCTGGCTGGAGTGTCAGCGGTCGAGGTGAAGGCTTGGCCGAAGCCGAGCACGAAGTGGGAATTCTCAAGTCGTAATTCCCACAGCGCAAAATCACCAAATCCAAACATCATCTCAGCTTGAGGAAACCGCTCCAGGTATCGCTCCTTGATCGCGCCATGGGATGGTGCATCGGGCGACAACACGACTGCCTCGCCTTGGAGATTTATCCGTCGCAACGCCAGCGGGTTTTTCTCAGGGCCATCGGGTTCGGCCATGAACAGCGACAGGCGTGGATCAACCGACAAATGCTGTGTGTGGAGCGCAAGGCGGCTGAGATGGAGATAGGCTCGAGTCCAATCCGATCCGAACAGATACGGCACATGCGATCCAAATGGTCGTCCATTGCGCACCGTAAGCAACACGGCGGTGCGCACCTCTTTCATCAGTGCCGACCATGCGTCGTGCACGTTCTCACTGGTCAATGCGGTTGCCATTGGTCATGGCCCTTTTTGTTCTGAATAGCAGAGGGCTGTCGTATGACTGCGTGTCCATCAACATACCACTTGCCAGCAGGAATCACCACAGTGGCAGCGGTGACAAGGTGAATTCTCGCTTCCTCTTGACTCACCTGGGTGCGAGGCCTATGGTACCGGGGTGGGAGGAGTTAACGCCCCGAGGGAATATGGTTCAAAAGGGGGTCGAGTGAAAGAGGATGGTGTGCAAGCCCAGCTTTGACTGGGAAGCCTAAAGTCCTCCCAAGATCTCCGCCGTACCTGATCGTCCTCGGTTAGGTGCGTGCTCCTCCCACCTTAACTGCTCTTCCGTAAGTCTCCCGCGTCCAAGTCATTGCCTGCGTGGTTCGCCTCCGTCCAGTTACGCGAAGTTACGTGCACATCTGGAAGCAGCTGCTATACTTTGGCCTATTGATGCCTCATGTGGCTTATGCAGTCATTTCCCATCATGAACGCGTTCATCCTGAGCATAGCCGCTGCACTGTCGTTCTTTCCGACCGTCAGCGGTGCAGAGCTCTATAAATGGACCGATGAACAGGGGCATTTCCATATTACCGATATCCCGCCTCCTGCCACCCAGAAGAAGTCCGTTCTGACGGTGGTGCCGGGTCCGCAATCCGCATCGTCGAAGAAGGCGAGAGTTCAGCCGGTCGCACCCGAGCAGCCTCGCGCGGAGGCCCACCCGCTTCCGGCTCCAATCGTCACGCCTTCAGCCGGTGAAGAACTCCCTACTCAACTGACCATAGAAGGGTTGAACCCTTTCCAGGCCATGGGGGTCAGTCCGTGGCACGTCTTCGACAGCAGTGAGAGGGAGGCCAGAGCCCCGGTTCAATTGTGGAAAGACAAACGGGGTCTTGATCACGTCGTCGACGTGTTGCCGGCCACGAAGGGGGCCGCGGAGACAGGGATCAGAATCGAAACCCCGTCCATGTCGGGTTCCGCGCGTAAGGGCAAGAAAGAATCGGCGGAAGTCTCGACTTCGCATCATCACACAACAGAATGAAGCCATGACCATGGGTGGGCGGACAAGACAGAAGATCGTGAACGTCGCATGGGCGACCCTCTTGTTCCTCGTCGCGATGTCCCCGCAGGAGGTGACCGGCGCCGTCTCCAGACCTTCCGCGGCTTTCTCTGATGACGGCCGGCTCCTCCTGGTTCAGATGGAAGAGTTAGCGGTGTGGGATCTGGAGACCAAGACGCTGTTGGCGAAGATTCCGGACCTTCCCTGTCGGCAGATCGCGCTGATGAAGCAAGAAGGATGGGTGCTGTGCGTGGGACATAGCGTGGCCATCTATGATTGGAAGAATCGAGCCCCCATTGCCACAATACCAGCAGAATCGCGTGAGCTGTATCAGTTGCTTGCCTACTCGCGCGAGACTGATCAGATGATTCTCCGTCATGGGACCGAGGCCGTGTCTGTCTGGCAGCTCGGCAGGAAGCTCATCCCGCTGAAGCATATCGCGTTGGATCAGAAGAAAGACTTGTCGTCGGTCGCAGCGTCTCCTGATGCCAAACAATTGGCCATTGCGCAAGGCCATACGATCCATCTGTACGACCTGTCAGGGACGAATATCCGAGACGTGGCCGTAGACGACGTTGTACGAGAGCT
>JAOUGT010000125.1 GCA_029865485.1 Nitrospira sp. | reverse complement strand
CAAATCGAACGTGGCCTGGTCGATCTCCTTCGCGTTGACGTTCCAACTTTTCGGCGAGTCGGCAAAGGACTTCTGGAGCTTGATGAACTCTTTGAGATCGTCGTCATTCAGCGGGTTGGTCTTACCGAGATTGCGGCCCGGATCGAGCTGGTAGAACCAAACTTTTCGTGTCGGGGCGCCTTTGTCGAAGAAGAGCACCACGGTCTTCACGCCCGCGCCCTGGAAGGTGCCGCCGGGGCAATCGAGCACGGTGTGGAGGTTGCAGCTTTCCAACAACAGCTTCCTCAAGCTCACAGAGGCGTTGTCGGTGTTGGAGAGGAAGGTATTCTTGATGACCACGCCGCCGCGCCCGCCTGCCCTGAGCATCCTGATGAAGTGTTGGAGAAACAGAAAAGCCGTCTCGCCGGTACGGATGGGGAAGTTCTGCTGCACTTCCTTCCGTTCTTTGCCACCGAAGGGCGGATTGGCCAGGACGACCTCATACCGGTCTTTCTCCTGAATGTCGGCCAGGTTTTCCGTGAGCGTGTTGGTGTGGATGATGTTCGGCGCCTCGATGCCGTGCAGGATCATGTTCATGATCGCCATGACGTAGGCGAGCGACTTCTTTTCCTTCCCGTAGAAAGTCTTGTCTTGTAGCGTTTTGAGATCCTTCGTCGAAAGATCGCCCTTGGCGGTCAGATAGTCGAATGCTTCGCACAAGAACCCTGCCGAGCCACAGGCGCCGTCATAGATACGGTCGCCGATCTTTGGCTTCACCACCTGCACCATGGCGCGAATGAGCGGGCGCGGAGTGTAGTACTCGCCGCCGTTGCGCCCGGCATTGCCCATGTTCTTGATCTTGGCTTCGTAGAGGTGGGAGAGCTCGTGCTTCTCCTTCTGCGAGCGGAAGCGCAGCTCGTCGATGTGGTCGATGATCTCGCGCAGGTTGTAGCCGCTCGAAATCTTATTTTTAATCTCGCCGAAGATTTCCCCGATCTTGTACTCGATGGTGTTCGGCCCGCTGGCCTTCTGCTTGAAGCTGTGCAGGTAGGGAAAGAGCTTCAGATTGACGAACTCGGTCAGGTCGCTGCCCGTCAGAGCCTTGTTGTGGTCGATCACTCGCCCGGTCCCTGAGCTCTGCCGAAGGGTCGGTGCGGCCCAGCTTTCCCACCGGTAGGGCTTGTCGAGAATGAAGCTGTAGCGCTTCCCCTCCAGCCTGGCTTCGTCGGCCTTGTCTTGCTCCAGCGCGTCGAGATATTTCAGAAACAAGAGCCACGACGTCTGCTCGGTATAATCCAGCTCCGTCGTGCACCCGGCTTCCTTCCGGAGCACATCGTCGATGTTTCTGAAGGCTTGTTCGAACATGCGGAGAGGTCTCCCAACAAATTAGCGCCAAAGCTTACCCCTTCCCCCTTGAAAAATCACGCGCTTGGAGAAGAGACGACGACTCGGAACTAAGGTGTGAGGAAGAGCAGGGAGTGCGTTTGGCTTGAAGGAGCGTCCGCTCACCCAGCGTAGTCGTAGGTTAGGTCGCGGGAGGGAACCAATCGAATATTGGTCAGGGTGCCTTGGGTGATGCCTGGAGCGAGCTCTTGCCAGATGGCTTGGGCCAACTCTTGGCCGGTCACGGACTGGCGATGCAGAGCCACCGACAGGTCCTTGTGGTCGAATTTCGTGATGACTCTCTCCTTGACCAGCTGATCTAAGGCCCCGATATCAGTCACCATGCCGGTCATGGAATCGATCGTGCCCCGAACGGATACAAAACAATCCCATTCTCGCCCTTCATGGCCTGGTTGGACGGCATTAAAGGAATATCGCTTCGTAATCGTCGACCTGTTCGGACGATCCTCAGCCGTCACCTCGGCATAGAGATCCTCATCCTCACAGAGCCGAAGGGTATGGAGTGCACCGATATCTCGTTGAACCGCAAACTTGTCCCACAGTACGTGCGCGAAATTTTCCGAGGTGGGAATAGCACCTTTGAAATAGGCCATGTCGAGATTGAGATTCTTGTGGTCGAATTCCTCAATCACATCCAACATCACCCGCTTGAGATCAAAGAGATTAACCACCATGCCGGTCTTGGGATCGATGTCCCCTGAGACGGTCAGTTCGATCAGGTAATTATGCCCGTGCGCCGGCGGATTATAGCAACGGCCGAAGGCTGCTCGATTCTTCGCTTCGTCCCATTCCGGTCGGATGTAGCGGTGAGCCGCAGCAAACTCGATTCGTTTGGTCAGTAAGACAGGGGGCATAGGTCTCCAGTGCTGAGGACTGAGTGCTAAGTTGTGAACCGAAAGGACAATTTCGCTAAAAACTCAACACTTCAAATCCGAAAGCCATTCCTCCCTCATGCTGCCTGACACTGGCACTTCCTCACAATAGGCACCGTGGGTGACACGAATCGTCACAGACTTGGTGAGATTTGCCATGGCAGCCTGCATCGAGGCAGTCGGACGAAATCGCACAAAGTGCACCGCACTGATTTTCGTCTCGTGACTATGGCCACCTTCAAATTCACCGAAGGCTGCTTCCCCATCCGCTACAATGGCCACCTTCTCCCCATGGTCCAGCCCCATAAACTGATCAAGCCGGTCTTTGATATTCGCTTCGTCGGTAATTTCGATCAAGAGCGTCGCGCTCAACTCGCCGGGTGCCGGCAAGATGGCATTGTACACGTCCAGCTCGTCCTGAACCTTCGCCGGGTCGAAAATCCGCTCGACTCGAATCATTTCCTGAATCTGGAATTGCAACGTGCGCCGATTTTCAAACACCAAGGTGATCCAGGGGCCGATTGAAATACGCCGCCGTTGCTTCAGCGCGATGATGTTCGCCCGAAAGGCTTCACGCTGCTTTTCGTACTCGTCGTAAGAGATAAGGTCTGCTGAAGTCAGTGCCTGCACAAATACACTCTCTCTTCCTCAACTATTGGCAAAATCGTACCCTCGCCACTCGCTCACCCCTCGGAGGAAAGCCCATAGGCATCCCGCACAATCTGGATCGGATGTCGCACGGTCTTCCCTGGCATCTGTGCAGTCGCCCCGGCTTGCTCTAATTGTAAACCCGCCAAGGGACAGTCCGAGGCGACCAGATCCGCGCTCGTCTGCTCGATAGCCCGCACAGCCTTCCCCGCGATCTTCATCGAGAGGGGGAAAAACTCAACTTTCGCCGACCAGGACCCGTCATGCCCTGAACATTGTTCGATGACGTCAACCTTCGCCCCAGCACACTCCATCAGCTCTTTCGATTTGAACCCGATATTCTGATCTCGCAAATGGCAAGGAATCTGATAGGCGACCTTCCCCGGCTTCGCGGTGAAATCCATCGCCAACTGTCCTGACTTTTTCATCGCCATGAGGTACTCGCAGACATCGAACGTTTTCTCCGCCACCTGCTTCGTCTGCTCATCAGGGTGAAGTTCAGGATATTCCCGCTTCAGCATCAAGCTGCAACTCGCCGTCGGCACCACCACATCGTAGCCTTTGAGCACCCAGGGGTACAATGAGGCGACATTGCTTCGAGCCGCCTCTTGGATGGCATGAGTGTCCCCGACGTCGAAGTTCGGCATGCCGCAACAACGTTGCGCCGGCACCACCACCTGAACACCGTTCTTTTCCAGTACCTGCACCGTGGCCTTCCCGACATCCGTGACCTGTGCATTCACGAGGCAACTGGCAAACAACGCGACCTTTCGGATCGGCGGATCAACTGACATGGTCTTGGTACGACGTCCAAACCACCGTGAAAACGTCTCTGACGAGAAGTGCAGAACCTGGCGATCTTGATGGATACCGACGATCTGTTCCAAGATACGACGCACCAGTTTGTTGTTCAACAAGCTGTTGTTGATGGAGGCGGTGGCGCTCCCCAGCCTCCCAATGGCATCCGTCATGATTAACAGACGATCCCGCCACCGGACCCCTCGTTCCGCAGCCAGACGCTTCTTCCAGGCGACCATCAAATGCGGGAAGTCGATGGTGTAGTGATGGGGCGGCGTATAGGGGCAATGGTTAAAACAGAGCTTGCAGTAGTAGCATTCGTCGACGACTTGATGATGATCAGCCGGAGCCAGCTTCGTGACATCTCCCTCATGCACATCGATCCGATCGAGCAAGGTATTGAATGAGGGACAAAGGTTAAAGCAGCGCCGGCAGCCATCACAGACCTCATAGATCCGCAAGGTTTCTTTGTCCAACTGCGTAGCGTCAATGGGCGAGATGAGGCTGATGCCCTTCATAAGTCGTCTCTCGGAAAACAATCAGCGGCCAGCCTTCGCCGACGGATTGCCGTCACATCGTCGAAAACTGACCGCTGAACGTAAGCTGATACTCAGCTGTTAGCTTTTCAAACTCTCCAGTCCCTTTTGAAAGCGATTGGCATGGGACCGTTCAGCCTTCGCGAGCGTCTCAAACCATTCAGCCAACTCGGGAAACCCCTCGTCCCGTGCCGTCTTCGCCATACCGGGATACATCTGCGTATATTCGTAGGTTTCGCCCTCGATGGCAGACTTGAGATTCGCGTCGGTGTTGCCGATCGGCACACCTGTCGCCGGGTCTCCGACCTCTTTCAAGAAGTCCAGATGGCCGAAGGCATGGCCGGTTTCCGCCTCCGAGGTGTCCCGAAAGAGCCCGCCGACGTCCGGATACCCCTCGATATCCGCCCGCCGAGCGAAATAGAGATACCGGCGGTTGGCCTGCGACTCGCCGGCAAACGCATGTTTCAGATTGTCGTGACTCTTTGTCCCTTTTAAGCTTTTTCCCATATCCTCCTCCTCGTTGTTCGAAGGCCCACCCTTCCCCCGCGAAGATGATCGTCGCTTGGAAACTGCCGGGTAAGATAGCGCAGCCATCATCAGAGGTTCAAGAGGCTTTCCACCACTCGACTGGCCGGCGCCATGAGCAACGGTCGCACCTTCTCACTGATCGAGTGAGTATGTGGCCAGTTGGGTGTTATGATAGACTCTCCTTATCTCGGCATAGCAAGAATCTTCGATATGAGGCTCTTCGTGAAGATCATCCTTCCTCCCTACTGCTATCGAACTGTCTGTGTGATGTCGCTATTCATCCTGCTGATAGCCGGCTGTGCGCAGGACCCGTATCAGCGGAGAGCAGATGTCATGAAAGACCACGTCGAGGCCTTCTACAGTCACTTGAAGGCGAATCGGGTCGGATCGGCGGTTCATGAAAACGAGCAGATCGAACTCATGGCCGACCAGATGGCAGAGACCGTCAAGAAGCGTGGTCGCATGGGAGGAGTCGGACAAGTCGAACGTGAGTTCGCGCTGATGAAAACGGCTCGAGAAACAAGCGCACAAAATTGGATCGCGCTGGGACAATACTTTACGCTCAAACAACAGGCGGACAAAGCCCGCGCGTCTTATCAGCGAGTGATCGATACCTATACCGATCCGGCCGAACGTGCCTACCGAGAGCAGGCGGCTCGAGCGTTGAAAGATCTGGATATTGTTTCAGCGCCTGCACCTGATCCCACTCGTTGATCACTCAGACCTGAACGCTGTCCGGAGAGCTCTTCTTGTCTGTCCCCTCAGCCATGAGACGACCGTCGCCGTGTAGCCTATTCCTGCTGGCCCTCTGCCTGATCTCTACCGGATGCGCCCATCGCATTCATATCACGCCGGTCCCTACCAACACGCCGTCCATCACCATCCCTCGAAGCCTCCAGGCCACGGTTAGCCCCGTTGCCATGGAGGGCCCAGACCATCGACCAGGTATCACATTCCTGGAGTGGGCTCATCAAGATTTGAGTCAGGGAATCGTCGACTACCTGCGGCAACGAGGCACCTTTGCAGCGGTCTCCCCCGACGCAGGCGACCTGTCGCTGCATATTGAGACCAAGCTGGCATTGAGTTCTCGTCGGGGCCGCTATCACTACCGAATCATCCTGCAGGCGGACATGCGTGACGCATCACAGCTGATCAAGTCCTATCTCGTGGAACAGGCTGCGGTGGGATCATCGGTCCGGTGGGTGACGGCTTCTGATCGTCACCCGATTCAAACCGCCTTGCAGTTGGCCTTGGAAGACTTAATGGGAAAGATTGAAACGGATCGCTTACTCTACCTCAATCACACGATGCGATCGCCGTCCTAAGTCACACCACCTGCGCCACTTGAGCCTGTGGCTCAACATGACCAGCATCTTGATTCTGGTCGAGGCCGTTCTTGGTGGCTTCAACATACTCGTGGCAATCGAGGCGGAACGCCTGGTCTCCAAATGGGACATTGTAAAAGTTGCAATGGTGCGGCAGATCCGACTCTTTATAGGTATTCGGCTGAAAATGCTCGCATGACACGCACATGCGCGCGACCGGGATTTCGCCTTGCAATTGAAGCGCACGAATCAGTTTCACGAGCGTCCCGAGGAGTGACACCTGCTCCTGTGGTGAAAGATTCTCAGTGGCCGATGCCAGAATTTCCGGCCATCGATTTTCCACATGACCCGCTTTGACTCCAAGGGCCGTTAAGTGCACCGTCACGACGCGATTATCGACTTCCCGGCGTCGCCGCCGAACAAACCGTTTCTGTTCCAGTGTTCTGATCACCTCGGATGCGGTAGGCAACTTGACCGAGAGCTCTCGCGCAATCGTCGAAACGGTAGCCGAATGGTTCTGGCGCGATCGCAGAAACGTCAGCACCTGAATTTGCAAGGGACCAATCCCCTGTCGCCCCTTCCGTCTCCAGGTTCGGCTCTTCATCGCCAAGCCTATTTTTGAAAGCCCTGTCACCAAACGATCAGGGAGCGAGTCCTGGTCGATCGTTGTTATTGCTGTCATCACTACCCCTCCTCTCCCTATCAGTTCGGCAATCGGCACTAGTTATTCGGCAATCGGCCGGATGGGTAGTCTATTGTCCTGTCTTCCTCTCCGTCAAGCCTGTTTCGGGCTCCAGGGGCCATCCCCTACTTTTGATTTTAACGGACGACGAGCACGCTACAGTGAGCATGTTGAACCACACGAGTGGATACACTGCCGAGTAGGACACGGCCGATAGCACCCAGTCCTTTTGCGCCGGTCACGATCAGGTCGGCCTTGTTTTTCTTGGCCACCGTCAGAATCTCATCAGCCGGCTTCCCCAGCCTCACGGCTTCACGTATCTGGAAGCCTGATTTCGCGAGCTTATCTCCATAGCGTTGCACCAGCCCCTTCCCCACCTCCTTGACCTCCGGGTACTTCAAAAAGGGCATGGCGTGCACGATGGTGACCAGAACCGGTTCGCGGTCCGGACCATCGGGAGTCGGATTGATCGTGCGGATCAGAAACTTGACCGCCTTATCCGAAGCGCCCGACCCATCGATCGCCAGGACCAGATGCCGCACAGGCCTCGGGGGTTCTTTTACTACCAGGACAGAGCAAGGGGCGTGATGGATGGCATGGTTTGAGATGCTGCCCAACATGAACCGATCCAACGCATCCAATCCTCGGGATCCAATCGCCAAGAGTCCGACGCCACGCTGCGCATGCTTCATGAGCGTGGCTGCCACCGCGCCCTGGTCGGTCGTCACGGTCCCGCTCAAGCCGAGCGTCGACAACAAGCCCTCTGCGTCCTTTTTCGTCGTCTTCGCCGCTGCCTCCATCCGTTTCACTTCGGACTGAATATACCGCTCCGTCCCCACGATCACCGGCTGGATCATGAAGGGAGCCCGAAGGCTCGCGACATCGACGACATGCAGGACACGAACTACCGGCTGCACCGCGAACGGAATCTCCGCCAGCCATTCCATCGCCCATCGGCCATACTTCGATCCATCCGTTGCCGCTAAAATTTTCATGGTGGATATCCCTTTCTTCAATCGAAACGTGCCCTGTTGCCTACAGGACGACCTTGAACCGATCTTGAAACACATCGATAGGCAGGTTCGCCACCGCAGCATACCGGCCCACAGTGTCCTGCCTCCTCAGGTCATCCTCATTGAGTCGGATCATATATTGTCGGGCGATGTGGTAGGACTGGGACTCAATCTCTACCATCCTGACCCTGGTCCGTCCCGTGGACGGATCCACCATTTGCTTGAATGGAATCGGGATGAACCGACCGTTTTGAATCGAGACCATGGCCGCGGTCCCACCGTCGAGCAGGTACTGAGCCGCGCAATACCCTAAGTCTCGGGTATATTCAATATCGTAGGGAATCGGATCGGCGCAACGGAGTTCATACCCGACATTCTTCGAAACCACGGTGATCGACAACCCGAGCGCGCGAAGTTGCTTTGTCAGCTCCCGGCGCAAGACATCACCGATATCGACCTCGGTCATCCGTAAATGGCCGTGCTCATCATGCTCCACATGCTCCAGACCACCAAGTTCATGCGGATCAAGAATTTCGATCAACCCTTCCGCCACCACTGCAACTCCATCGGTCCGCCCTTGTTCAAAACGCTTGATCATGGCCCCGATCAGCAGATCGACCACTCGCTTCAACTTCACGGGCCGCTCACGAAACTCTTCCGGAATAATCGTCAACGTGGCGCCTGCCGCCTTTCCAATCCCCAATGCCAGATGGCCGGCCTTGCGTCCCATGGTCACAACCAGGTACCAGCGAGTGGTCGTACGGGCGTCCACCATGAGATTCTTGACGATCTCGACTCCGACGTGGCGAGCCGTTTGAAACCCGAACGTCGGCACGCCATAGGGGAGATCCAAATCATTATCGATCGTCTTCGGAACATGGACCACTTGCAGTCGCCCACCCGCTCGCTCCTCCAGCTTCATGGCTGAAAATGCGGTGTCGTCTCCGCCGATCGTGATCAGCCGCGTGACGCCGAGCCGTGATAGAGACGACAACACATTGTCGAGATGCTCCGAACTTTTCGTGGGATTCGCACGAGCTGTGCCCAGATACGACCCACCTCGAAAATGAATCCGACTGACCTCCTCGATCGAGAGTGGTCGTGCCTGTCCCGTCCCACCTTCCATGAGCCATTTGAATCCATCGATTATCCCGAGCACGTCCGCTCCCCCAAGAATACTGCGGATCGTGGCCGCGCTGATCACACTGTTGATCCCGGGGGCAGGCCCGCCTCCAACCAGAATCCCGACTGTTGGGTGGTGCATCATCCTCTGTTCCTCCCGACCCCTGTTGCTATGATCCAACCGATTTTCATCAAAATGTGCGGCATGGTTGTATACTCCATCCTCTCGAGATGGCAAGCGCGGAGACTTCGGCCCCACGAAACCATCCTGTGAATGAGCGACTGACTACGACGGGGCAGGACGAACAGGCCTCGCTGGGTCGCAGGACAGATCAGCCTGGCTTTTCCTCCAACCCCACATGGGCGCGCAGGCGGTTGTAATCGAAGGCTGTTTTACCGAGACGCTGGCGACCTGGATCATGCCGCTCCATGTCGTCAATCAACTCCCCCACCTTCCCCCTCATCGCTGGAGCCACGGCAGCATGCCGAGGTGTCTGTCCACTGAGCGCGACGTGAGGCTGATCCGGCCATTCGAGGTAGACTTTCCCCAGAAAATGATCGAGCAACGCCCTGTCTTCCTCAGGGGTCACGACCAGCCTCGGTAGCGTATCCGACATCAGGTCGGCCACAGAGAGTTGCCGAACCGGCGGCACCACGGTTTCACCTCGGAAATGTAATGAGAATCCCAACTCAGCCGCAAGCCGATGTTTGAGGTGATCCAGCCGCTGTGGACTGTCGCATTCCACGAGCAGTTGATATGCCGTCAGTGTCAACTTAGCCACGAGCATGCCACGTTCCCGTTGGACCCATTGCTGGAGGGAGGGTAGGCTTACTGTAACACCCTGCCTGTCGGCAGGATCAGACTTCTCCAGAGGCAAGTCGGTCATCTCGGACAGTACATCGGTGAACATTCGCTGTTCGTGGTGATCATAGAGTGCAATCGCATACAGATAGGGCTGATCATCAGCCGTGCGATATTCGACATGAACGGCGGCATCAATCAGCGCCGCAAGACGTTGCTCCGCAAATGCCCAGAGGACCA
>JAOUGT010000124.1 GCA_029865485.1 Nitrospira sp. | reverse complement strand
AGAAGGAGCAACGGTCCAGACAAAGGCAGTGATCACAAAATAGCGCTTGGGGTGGAGAGGTGCTGGTGCCACCCCTCTTCCTTGGCACTCCATCATGGTTGAATGGCGAGCGATGTCACCTATGTCGCCCATTAACCACATCCAACCGAATGCAGCTTTCCGGGTGCGCCTTGAATGTGCCAACTCAGCCACTCGGCAGCAGCAGTGTCATCGTCAAAGATAAGGCATTGACAGTCTTCGTGGGACAAAACTTTGATAATGTATTGCAAGATATGGCCCGGGGCCAGGGAGAGCATCTATCATCGCTCTCGCTGTTGACGGGAATACCGAAGGACCGTCAGAAAGAACTCTTTGCTCTCGCGCAGGAGCTCTTCCTGGATCTGATTCAAACCAAATGGACTAGCAAAGAGGGCGTTACAGGAGAAAACACGTCAAAGGTTGTCCTGATTGCGCTGCAAGAAGCGCGGGACAAGCGGTCCCTCTCTAACGGACCATCTGACAAGCGGTGATCGTGGTCGAGAAACACGTTTACTCGCTGGAATGTTATTCACATAGGAACGTCCCCATTGCTGAATCCATAATGGCTAGCGCGTTCCGTTATTCCCAAAAAGATAAATTGCCAGGTACGCCACACCAATCGCCACTATCACCACAATCCCTCCCATCACGAGCGTAACAATGATTTCACCCATACCTTATTGCTCCTTGATGACTGATACAGAACCCTTCGCCTGGGTCCAGCTCCTAACATCTGGATTACGCTTCAATCGCAGCACCGCCTCCTATGCGGGAGAAGGCTGTGTATGGCCGCGCGAGTGAGTTTCACAATCAGCAAACCGAACCGTGAGCGCGACCCGGCGCAAATGCGTAGACCCTTCTGCAGCCACCCGGTGCATCACATCCTGACACAGGGCGTTGAGCCACCCGACCGGACACTGCGAGTTACCGGTTTCCTGCTCGAAGGAGTCCTGCTCCCCGACTGATTTGGTCTCGTGGTTTTCTTCGACGGAAGTCTCGGCCCTTGCATGAATCTTGTCATGGAAGTCCAACCCCCGCTTTCCGAACATGGCGTGTAGCTCTTCCAACTAGAACCGCCGCATGGTCTTGATGGTCTTCACGCCGATCTTGGTAAGTTCGGCTTCCGTCTTGGGGCCAATGCCGACTGATGCGGTCAATCGTTCTTCTTGTCGAATGGTGGCTTTGATCTTCCGGCAGATTTCCTCGGCGAACGTGTAGGACTCACAAGAACTCAGGTCGAAATAGGCTTCGTCGATGCTGACCTGCTCTACCAAGAAGATAAACCGTCGCAGAGTCTCCATCACATGGGCGGACACCTCTGCATATCGTTCCATACGCACCGGGAAGAAGGCAACCGGGAGACCTCCTCGCTTCCTGGCCGACTCCGACAACCGCCAGGCCTTTGAGATAGGCAAGGCGGAATGGATGCCATACTCGCGCGCCCGGTAACTCGCGGTGGAGGCCCCCCCGCCCTTCCGCCGCGAGGATCGGCGCCGCCCACAACGGGCAATCCATTTAGCGATGGATTGTCGCGCTCCTCGACAGCCGCGAAGAAGACGTCCATATCAAGGTGGCTCACGATCCTCAGGACTCTACATGTGAGAACGTGTTTCTTGCCGGCATGAGAGCTGGCACGTCCGGCTGTGGAAATAGCGTCAAACGCCACAGCCTCCTTAGGATCCCACAAATCGGGGTCGAGACAACAGGCCAATACGTTGTTGTGAAAATGCGAGCTTATGAGTTCTGGCTCTGGCTTTGAACTTGATGCTGCAGCAATCACGGCCTCCCGCATGGAACCAACAGGCATAAACTGAACCCGCGAGGCTTCACTTCACGTCTTGGCTGTTCACGGCCCCGGAACTATTCGAGAAATTGGAGGCAGGTTCGGTCAAGATTGCCGCCGGCGTCACTACCACCGTCATGCACGGAGACGCCGCTACGGTCGATAAAACGGCCGGATCTATGATGAGCGAGTGCGGCGAACCCTTCCTCGAAGTCATGGCTCTAAATTCAGTAAGAGAACGTCTTGTTCAGACAGAGGGAGGAAGTACCCCTTGAGTACGGTAGCGTTGCTTACTCATGATGAACCGAAGGCTGCGGAAGCTGCGTTCCGTGGTCTTCCTATAAACCCCAGATGGTCACAGCGCGCCCAGCAAATCTATCTCCGGATTTTGGCAGTGACTGATGGTCGGTACGTCGTCGCGGGCACTGACACTTCGTCCCTAGCCGTCGGAAGTATTCTGAATTAGGAAATCCGCGCGCGAGGTAGCGTCTGGTTGCAGAGTGTGGTTTTGCCCGGTTCCTACGGGTCTATGGTTCTATTGAAACGCCCCCCACCCATACCCAATCACACATATCATCCGACTTCGCCCCATCCTGGATCAGCCTACAGCCGTGGAGACCTGCTTACCCGGTTTGGCATAGACACCCAACGCACCCGCCGATGGATTCCTACGATAAACTTGATAAGCGAGTACTGGCCTTGTCCTGCCTCTGCACCGGGTTAAATTCCAACAAAGGTACCAAGTACGCAAGAGGACTTGAGTGAAGACCTTGATGCCTTGGGCATCATGGTTCTGTGGCAGATCCCAAACTTCAGCCTCATGCGGTTGCGCGAAATGTGGGAGGCTCCGCCGACCGAACTCCCACGCTATGCAACAGGTGCGTCAGTATTGTGTGCGCCATCGTAGTGACCGTTCCAAGATACAAGGCGTATATCGACAGCTTTAACGGAACCTTACGGAAGAAATGCCTGGGATGGACCACCTATCGGGTGGCGGAGCGGCCAGCGCTTCAGAACGAGGTCCATGCCTTGCTAGCCCGATACCACTATCGTCGTCCGCTTCTCGGGTTATCCCCGATGCAGCCACCGTTAGCCCCGCACCGCTTCGCAAAGGATGGGCTGTCGGATATTTACGGAGAATAGTGCGGGTCATCGCTTTCTGAGCACCACACTCCGCACCATGCATCCTCAGCTGCTCTCGCTCATGACAAAACACGCGATCCCTCCGTGCCGCCCCTGCCACTAGGCCCTTTCGCCTCGGCGACCGGGTTGCCACCCAGTACCGAAATGGCTGGGTCTCTCATACATTTTCTTAGAGTGGCCCGCCAAACCAAACAACGTGGAGGCGCACATGAGGGGGGCATGACGTGACGGCACTCAATCCTTGGAGCATTGTGCTCTTGGCCGACAGCAACAGTGGCGGGATTCTGAAGGACCGTGGCTCGATTCGTGTGGCAATAGCGATGCGTAGCGAAGTGGTGTGGCAGACGTGGTTACTAAACTGGGACTCGAGGAAGACATAGAATAGGGGATCCGTTCAATGACTGCTGTCACGCAATTGCGTTGAGGGATCGCCAGGAGGTGTCCGATGAACTATACACACATTGGGTCGTGTGTGCTCTTGATGGGTGTCGGGTTCGCCATGCCGGTCTTCGCTTCATCCAATGGGCTGCCGTACTCTGGAGGACGCTGAAATGCACAGAGCTCATTCATCCTTAAAGTGCAAGACTGGCACAAGGAGCGCGGAGGGATCAGTTACGGCAGTGAGATGTTCCGTGATTCTCGGGACCGGTCCAGTGAACGCGGATCTCGAGAAGGGGCTAGTGACACTGGCATGAGATCCTATAGTGATCTTCTTGGTCCATCATTCGATATACCGGATAGCGTTGATGGCCACTTCGATAGACCCGATCCTTGGTGGGGTCGCACAACGGAAGGCGAACCGGTGGTCAAGGACTTGAACCGCGATCCGATGACAAGCAGATAGCCTCGCAGGGCATATGAGTCCTCCACGAGCAGGACAGGAGAGGTCGTGACTCGTCCGGTTCTGCATACGATGGCCGCAGCAACCGCCGCTTCCACTGGAGCCAGGCAAAGAACCGTTCGCCAAGCCGGCAGTGCTGGTACCGCCGTAGAGGCCGACCGGCCTGGGTGTTGAGCTTGCGGGTGGATCGATGCGGGGCCATCATGTTCATCCTGTCCTGCTTGAGGTCCTCATCGAGCCGATCGCTGTCAGAGGCGCGATCACCAATGAGAGGTTTCCGTTTGTCCTCCAGCATGTAGCAGTCGAAACTGAGTTTGACCAGCGTCACCTCTTGATGCTTGGCCGCAGGCGTACTGACGGAGAGGGGGAGGCCGTGACGATCCACAATCGCCAGGATGTTCACGCCTTTGCTGGGTTTGGTGAGGCCCACGGCATCCCCACCGCCCTTGCCGCGGCACACGTCACACCGAGGCAACTCGCGCACTCGTCGAGTGTCCCTTCTTCGCGCGGGATCTCGCATTGATACCACTGTTGAAACTGACGATGGACGGCTTTGTAATTCGGATGGCCCGTTCGCCGTGCAACTCCCGGTTGGTTCCTATCGTGTCACCGACATCAGTTTGGCAAGCACGCGGGGCATTTGGCACACCGTACTGCCGACTATCTTTACCATTCGGTCTCGAGAATGTACCGCACTGGACACTCTGAACCTTGAGATGCAACGAGGTTCTTTACGGCGTGGATGACGCGACAGGTCAGTCATGAGAAAGAAATTGCCGCTGAGGATATGGGTGAGACGTACGGTGCGCAGGGTTGTCCCACTCTGGCGGCCCCGCTTGAAACACCCGTGAAGAGCATGGCTCGAAAGCACTTTCCTACTCGAGGTGCCGGCCGCTTCTGATCGTTCGGAGTCGAGGCGAGGAACAAGTCAGAAGCGAGTATCAGGAACTGGAAAGCGTATGTGTCTGTGGATGGAATCGCGTGGGCGGAGTTCTCCTGTGATGAGTGAGTGCGATGTCGCCGGACACCCTTGGAGCCGGTGTGTAGGCTGGTCTCGTAGTGTTTATTGTGACACTGCCTTTGTAGCTCGGGATCGCACTCGCATCGGGCGCACCGTTGGTATCGGGGTTAGTAGCCGGGATTGTCGGTGGCGTTGTGGCAAGGATCCTTAGCGGATCGTACACGAGTGTGAATGGTCAGGCTGCTAGCGTGTCTCTGGTCGTCGCCACACAGATTCTTTCGCTTGGCTCGTTTCAAGCGTTTCTGACAGCGGGGATTCTGGCAGGGGCGATTTAAATTGACAGGATCTCCAGTGTGCATTCTCTGAGTAATTTTGATAAGCTTGATAAGATGGACATATAATGATTGGGAATCACTAGATAGAAATGAGAACGAACGGTAGGCCCGCGCTCTGCACGAGAACAATCCCATGGCACACTGCATGTAGCACCTCAAGAAGGAGCAGTGCGCTGCTTATTGTGTTTCTGCTCTGTGTCTGTGTGGTCGTACAGGTACTCGGTTCACCCGTTACGATTGTTGGTCAGGACTCAACAACCGATGTGTTGAAGACATCTCTCTCCGAAGGATTCTCGCTTGTTGCAATGCTGCTCGAACCAGTCATCATAAGCCGCGTTTGTTACCACGAGATATTCCAGCCATCCGTGCATCTTCCGACTGTTCCGATCGCAGTCTTTCATCCTCCCCTCGCCTAGTCCTCGTTCGTCGTTCATTACACTCAGCATGAACGGGAATTCCACGTCTGTGAAGACCTGGTCGATGGATCATTTTCAAATTATTTGATCGCTTTTTCGTCCAGCAGAGACCAGTCAATAGGGAACATCTCTCAATTGAGTCCGGCCTCTATCATTGCCAATTGCGAAACCGACAGACATGAGCCTAGCTGAATTCAAACTGGCCCATTCTCGAAGACAGGGCCAAGAATCAGCTCCTTCGATGCAGAATGTCTTTCGAATTACAAATGACAGACCGGAAGGAACACATGAGTCAACCAGCAGAAGAGCAGTTCGGTGCCGAAAAGACCATGGCCTCTCGCGAGAGGGAGCCCGGCATTATGTGTCCTGATGCGTTAGCTGAAAAGCTCATGCCTCCTAGCGGTCCTTCCCAGAAAAGAGAGATGTACCTTCTTGCCTTGCTGTTTCTCTTGGAATCGTCTCTCGCCGTCATGGCGCTCGCGATGTACATGAAGGGCGCGAGACCCTTTGCGGTCTTCCTGTTCAGCACACCGGGTAAGGCATTGGTCGTCGCCCTCCTCGTGTGTATCCTAGCCGGGGTCACGATTGTTCTCCAGTATGTGGCTTCCCGCCGGTCCTCCTCACGCCATTTCTGGTTGGTCGTGGGACTCAATCTTATGACGGTGATCGGGGGCCTGTTTGTGGGAGAGGCTACCGTGAGGCTCGGTGTGCACAGTTCCAGCGAAGGCGAGGTCTTTGGAACGACGGTCCTGAGGCCGAAAAGCTGGGAAACGGTTTCAGCTGAATATCGGAAGATTCTCGAACAAGCTTCCGGTGGGCTCTCGTATCTTGAGTATGATGACGTGATGGGGTGGACAGTTGGCCGGAATAAACGGAGCGCCAACGGGCTGTACTACTCCAGTGCTGAAGGAATACGTGCCCCAGAACAAGGCGTCTCGTTCGCCGAAGTGACGGGGAAGACCAGGATTGCCCTAGTCGGCGATAGTTTCACCTTTGCAGAGGAGGTGCGCTATGAGGATTCATGGGGCTACCATCTCGAAAAAGCATTAGGTCCGGAGTTTCAAGTCTTGAATTTTGGGGTTGAAGGGTATGGGGTGGGCCAGGCCTATTTGCGGTATGAGAAGGACGTCCGCCCGTGGAACCCGAAGGTCGTGATCTTCAGCTTCATCTCCCATGACGTCAGGCGCACGATGTGGACCTATCCTTTCTTAGCCGTGCCGGAGTGGCAAATGCCCTTCTCGAAGCCGCGCTTCATTCTGCGAGAAGATCAGCTTGTTCTCAAGAATATCCCCCCCCTTTCGCCCGACGAGATATTTAATCTGAAATCGATGTCTCGGCTTCCCTTCATGATGTACGATGAAAGCTATAGTTCAAGCGAGTGGCAGCACCGGTTCGTTGATTCTTCCTATCTGCTTCGTCTGGTCGTCTCACTGTTTCCTCAGTGGACAGCCGATAAACCCGATTCTTCGGAGGAGATGCGGCTGTCGGTCAATGCAAGGATACTCAAGGCTTTCGTTGGATCTGCCGCTCAGGCTGGAACGATTCCTCTCATTGTCTATTTCCCGAGTCGTGGGGAATGGGGGGACAGGGGCGAGCCCGCGCCGCTTGCCAAGCGAGTACTACAAGAGGCCGGCCTGCCGTACCTCGACCCCACCCCTTGTTTGGCTCAGCTCGATCCCACTGATCGGTACTTGGTGACTCACTACTCATCACAGGGCAATGCAGCCGTTGCGAAATGTCTGGCCGATCCAGTTCGTGACGCGTTGAGTCAAGGTTCTGGGGCCAAGGGCACGATGAGCACAAGAGATCGTGCCGATTCCAGGATCCGGGAGCAAGTGCTGTCTTCCGGGAGGGGAAGGGCACGATGAGAAACGAATCTTTCATGGAGTGGCGGGTCTCTCTGGAGGGTCAGAAGACACCCCGGATGTTGCGATGCTCGTTGGGCTGTTCTGTGTACGGTTGTGATTGCACGCTGGAACTGGCACAAGGGTGCCCAGAGGCGAATACAAGACAGGTGCGGAGAATACACTCATGAGTCATATTCTCGGAATCTCAGCCTTCTATCACGATAGCGCTGCCTGCCTGATTCACGAGGGGAACATCATTGCTGCGGTTCAGGAAGAACGGTTTACCCGGAAAAAACACGATCCGAGTTTTCCTTCCCATGCCGTTACCTATTGTTTGAAAGAGGGCGGAATCACGTTGGCGGATGTTCGATACATTGTCTTCTATGATAAGCCGCTCGTGAAATTTGAGCGTTTGCTCGAAACCTACCTGGCCTTTGCCCCGAAGGGACTTCGGTCGTTTGTGGCAGCCATGCCGGTGTGGTTGAAGGAAAAGTTGTTTCTCCGCAATCTGCTCGCGAAGGAATTCATGGCCCTTGCTCCAGAGCTGAAGAAATCCGAACTCCCCCCATTGCTGTTTGGCGAACACCATGAATCGCATGCAGCCTCCGCATTCTATGCATCACCCTATGACAAGGCGGTGGTGCTGTGCATGGATGGCGTTGGAGAATGGGCTACGACATCGGCCTGGCTCGGTGAGGGAAACTCGCTGACACCGCTGTGGGACATTCCATTTCCACATTCAATTGGTCTCCTCTATTCCGCCTTCACGTACTATACCGGGTTTAAAGTGAATTCCGGAGAGTACAAGGTCATGGGTTTGGCCCCGTATGGTGAACCGAAGTTCGTCAAGGCGATCTATGATCATCTCATCGACCTCAAGCCTGATGGGACTTTCCGGTTGAACATGGACTATTTCAACTACTGTACGGGATTGACCATGACAGGAGACAAGTTCGATGACGTATTCGGTGGGCCCCCACGGAAGCCGGAAAGTCAGCTGACGCAACGGGAGATGGATCTGGCTCGGTCGATCCAAGAAGTGACCGAAGAGGTTATGCTCCGTGTGACGAGGACTCTTCACCGTGAAACTGGTGCCGAGTATCTGTGTATGGCCGGGGGCGTGGCGCTGAATTGTGTCGGGAACGGACGAATCCTCCGAGAAGGTCCGTTCAAGAGCATCTGGATTCAACCGGCGGCAGGGGACGCAGGGGGAGCCGTGGGTGCGGCTCTGTCCGCCTGGCATCTCTATGATGACCAGCCGAGGCATGCCGAGGGCATTGACCGTATGAACGGGAGCTATCTGGGCCCGCGACATTCCAACGCCGAAATCGAACAGTACCTCCAACAGACTGAGGCTCCGTATGAACGACTGGAGGATGCGCTCCTCTTTGATCGCGTGGCCAAGGATCTGGCAGAGGGGAACATTGTGGGGTGGTTTCAGGGTCGGATGGAATTTGGCCCACGGGCATTGGGTGGTCGAAGCATCCTGGGTGATGCCAGAAACACCACAATGCAGTCAGTAATGAACCTGAAGATCAAATATCGCGAATCCTTCCGTCCCTTTGCTCCCTCAGTCCTGCGGGAACACGTGTCGGAGTACTTTCAGATGAATGTGGATAGCCCCTACATGTTGCTAGTGGCACCGGTGCAGGAGAAGCGACGACTGCCACTGCCTGCCGACCTGGCTGGCCTCTGGGGGATCGACCTGTTGAACGTGCCACGATCTGATATTCCTGCTGTGACCCATCTTGATTATTCAGCCAGAATTCAGACGGTTCATAAGGAGACCAATCCTCGGTATGATCGGTTGCTCCGGGCATTTGAAGCGCAAACTGGCTGTCCTGTCTTGGTCAATACGTCGTTTAACGTTCGAGGGGAACCGATCGTGTGTACGCCGGAGGATGCGTATCGGTGCTTTATGCGGACAGACATGGATGTGTTAGTGCTGGAGAATTGTGTCCTCTATAAACCGCAGCAGAAGCCTCTGGCGAACGATACGAACTGGCAAAAGGAATTTGAGCTCGATTAGGAGAGAGACGATGGAACGACGGTCTCATCACGCAACGGACAATGAGTTGCGCCAGTTCGGTTTCCTCGTGGGAGGGGTGTTTGCCGTGATCGGATTGTGGCCCATGCTGGTTCGGGGTGAGTCATCTCGCTTGTGGGCGATGCTTCTCGGGAGCCTGCTTATTGGTCCGGGCGGGGTGAGACCTCAAAGCCTTACACCGGTCCACCGGGGTTGGATGCAAGTAGGCCATGTTCTCGGGGCGATCAACACGAAGAGGATCCTGGGAATCCTCTATTATGGTCTCATAACTCCAATGGAGCTGGCGATGCGGTTCATGGGCAAAGATTCGATGCACCGCGCACTGGCCAAGGACGCGATAACATATCGTGTCGTGCGAGCTTCTCGGCCTCATCAACATATGAGGAACCAATTTTAGGCGTCCTTATTTGGGGGGGGAGGTATGGGTGAATTCCTGACTGAGTTGTGGTCGTTCATGAAAGAACGGAAGAAGTTCTGGTTGTTGCCGATCTTTATGGTGCTGCTGGTGCTGGGCGCGCTGATTGTTTTCACACAAGGGTCGGCAGTTACGCCTTTCATTTACACGCTGTTTTAGGAGACCGTTCCAAACCGTGGGCGATTTTGATGGATGTGAGGAAAGCCGTTGCTGAATGAAGTTTTCCTTAGAACAGCT
>JAOUGT010000123.1 GCA_029865485.1 Nitrospira sp. | reverse complement strand
GACCGACCTGTATAGGGATTCGTCTGACATCCGACTACACTGATTCCTCCTGCGAAAAGACATACGATCGTTGTGGCACGTATCACTCGTCGGATGTGCATCATCACCCCTCCAGCGAACGCGCCCCTCATTGATGAGCCATACTCGATTGACCGCCATGTATCCCATTGGTAGATTACCGTGCGCTATGCTCGATTGCTAGAGGGGTTGGGAGAGTGATGACAACGCATCACCGCAGCGTCGAACGCATCGGCATCGACGAATCAGGAAAGGGCGACTATTTCGGTCCCCTTGTCATTGCTGCCGTGTTCGTCGATGCGACCACGCAAGGGGAATTGCGGTTGATGGAGGTTCGCGACAGCAAGAGACTCTCCGATGGACGGGTACTAGAAATGGCACCAGATATCAAGACCATTTGTCCACACAGCGTCATCACAATCGGGCCACAGAAGTACAACGAACTCTACGCCAAGATCAAAAACCTGAACCGCTTGCTCGCCTGGGGCCATGCGAAAGCACTGGAGACGTTACTTGAGCGCGGCGTGACTTGTGAGCGGGCAATCTCCGATCAGTTCGGAGATGAACGGCTCATTCTGAATGCACTGCAGGAGAAGGGCCGGAAGATCGTCTTGGAACAGCGGACAAAAGCGGAATCGGACCTGGCCGTCGCCGCTGCATCGATCTTGGCTCGGGCCGAGTTTCTTCTACGATTGAAACGATTGTCCGGTGAAGTCGGTACCACTCTCCCAAAAGGAGCCTCCCCAGCGGTAGAACTGGCGGCAAGGATGATCATCAAAAAGCATGGCCGGGACCGGCTCGGTACTGTCGCTAAACTACATTTCAAGACGACGAAGGCCGTCCTGGCAAACCTGACCTGAACTCTTTTTCCATATGATCCGTGTCAAAACCAGATCCTCCCACTTGACAATCTCCTTGTGCCTGGTAAGGAGCGTTGAATAGGTCAGGAGATCCTAAGAGGAGCAGTTCATGAGTATTTTCCATGGGGCTCTATTTGTCATTGCGATCCTACAGGCTGCATGTGTTGGCTCCAGAACGTTTACCGAGCAGGAACAGTTAACCCTTGCACAAACAAAAACTATCTGGATTGACGTTCGCAGTGACTATCGAACCCTCCCGAATGGGATCCCCCTCATCATCGAAAAGGTTGAGCACCACGTCAAAGACACACTCACACGAGCAGGGTTTACCCTTGCACCAGACCGGTCCACAGCCGATGCTATTCTTCAACTGGCTTTTGATTTCTCAGATAGAAGACGACGGGACGAGCTATCAAGCAGCTATGATAGCCCGTATCGACATGATGCCCATTCCATCCACATCAGTGCGAGTCTCGATCATAAAACGGTGGGGCATGTGTTTTGGCATGGGGGCTCGGTCTCGCCACCATACGATGTGAGCCTCGCCAATTCCGCAATCCTCAGTTCGATTGATTCGGACGTGCTGCAGGCGCTCTTCAAATCAAGACCGCCGGCAACGAAAAAAGAATGACCTTCGAAGGATGTGAGTAGGTCACAGAGACAAAGAGCGGCTGGGTCTTCGGCAAAACTACACTCCAAGACAATGCTGGTCGTGCTGAATACGCTGGTCTCACCTGCCCCTTGTAAACACCACCAACCGCCGCAGCCTCAGTCGATAGACGCATCGCCCCCCTCACGCGGAGCTGGTTCAGCCCATTCCCAGTGACACTACAGTTTCCCGCGCAATGAACCGATATGGTCACGTGCAAGCATCGCTTAAACCGTTCCTGTCCGATTGAACCCTGCACCCGTGTCCTTGGAGGTACTGCCAGATGGGAATCGCCCCAAAAATCTCTCCCGTGAATGCGGCCAGGGACTTTTTGATCAATGAGCTGTTCTTCTCCACGACCACTAACAAGGGCATCATCGTGTCGGGCAACGACGTGTTTGCCCGCGTGAGCAAGTACCAGATCGAGGAAATGATCGGGAAGCCGCATAACCTGATTCGACATCCAGACATGCCACGCACCGTGTTCAAGCTGTTATGGGACTATCTTCTTGCCGGAAAATCAATCGCGGCATACGTCAAGAATATGGCTGTAGATGGTCGCTATTACTGGGTTGTCGCGCTCGTGGCCCCTATTGAGGGAGGCGGATACGTATCCATACGATTTAAGCCATCGAGCCAGTTGTTTGGCATCATTTCAGACATCTACGGCGAATTGCGCGCCATCGAACAGACGCACGAAGAGAATGGCGACGGACCCAAGGCAGGTATGCACAGCGCTGAAGCCAAGTTCGGCGAGATTCTCCGGGCCAAAGGCTTTGCTGACTATGACGCATTCATGCAGACATTGCTGTATCAGGAGCTCAACAGCCGTGATGACATTCTTGCCCGAGAACATCTCAGCATATTCCCCCCGCTGCCCAAGCCACACGCCGAGGAGGGAGCGCTGAGCGCCGCACTGCGCAGGCTGTATCAGGACTCTCAACAGACCTACCAGCAAGTCACTGCGGTATACACGCAGCTGAAGGAGTACATGAGCCGGAACGATGAGCTCGGTGAACACTCGCGTGGGATCCTCGCGCTGACCGGCGAGTTTCAACTCATTTGCCTCAACCTTACCGTGGCATCAAGTCGACTGGCAAATGCCGGTCATACCTTGACCGTCGTCTCCGCACACCTGCACGAAGCTTCCGCCTCCGTTGCCACGATCGTCTCTGGACTCGCCACACAAGCGAGCAAGATATCCACCTGTCTTGGCGAAACGGTCTTCGGTTGGGCCTGGGCCCGTTTGCAATCTGAAGTGATCATTATTGACTACCATGAATGCCTGACCAAGCTGGTCAGCCACGACAACCAAACGAATCCGACCGTTTACCTCAAAAGGCTGGGAGACCTCCGCTCAGCGTTTTCCAGAACGATCGAACGTGTGGAACACTCGCTACATGATTTGGGAAAGAAACTAAAAGGCCTCACTATCGAGGTTGAAGAACTGCGCAAGGCCCTGCTCTCGCTCCAAGTGACGTACGTCGGTGGCCTCGTCGAAGCGTCCCGCCTCAGCGAGGTCGGCAATTTCAGCACGATCTTTCACGATGTCCATAAGCACATCGCAGAAACCAAGGTAAAACTGGCCAAGTTCGCCCAGATCATTAGTCGCCTCGATTCCCTCGCTCGTCTGACTCCCCATATCACCGATATCGCGTCCTGCGCACGAGACCAGCTGAGGATCGACCAGGAACGGTTGTCTGTGATTGCCAATCAAACTACGGCTAAACCTGGCCCATCGTTGAGTGAGCAACGGAAACAGCCATCACAAACGCAATTGGTCGCTGGTTAGTGGCCGGTTGCTATGAACTCCCACTGCATAGCGGAGTCATCCATCATGACGCCATGACCAGGCCACACGTATTTTCTCGGCCTCGTAGCGGGCCCAAAGTGGGACTCGGGCTTTAACAGCTGCAGCAACACTTGTTTTGCTGCCTGCAGTCACCAGATACAGCATGTAGGGGTAGGCTTTATAAAGGACGAACGCCGTCACGTACGATTGAGACGGACGGAGGGGACGGGCAACCCAAAAACATTACTGGCAACCTATTCGAGAGAATTTCCTCTTCTCCAGGCTTCCAGAGAGCAGCCATGAGCCAAAACCATGCTCAAGTTCTCATTGTTTGCTCTGTCGTTTTCCATCATCTTCGTTATGGCAACTGTCTACACAGAATCACACCGACTCCCCGACCTCAAAATCAGCTTTTCGCGCTTCACTGAGGGCCGATGCGCGTTCCTTTGCCGGCTCCCCCTCCCAGTAGAGAATCCGCCTGCAATAGGGGCAGAGATGAAGGTCGTCCGATCGTCTGACCTGGGCGATGAGTTGAGGAGGGATCTGCAAGCGGCACCCCATACACTTCCCATCACGGACGGCTGCCAAGGGCTGATCTTTTCGCGAAGCCTTCACCTGGTTATACCGGTCAAGGAGGCTCTTCTCCACTTTCCCTGCCGCCTCCCGATAGTCGGCTTCCACTTGCGCCAGCTCTTTTGCCAGCTCCTTGTCCTGAGCATCCAATCCTTGCTTTTCCTGAGCGAATACGTTGTCGTGTGCCTGTTTTTTCTCCTGCAGTTCCTTGGCGACCTTCTGAAGTTCGTCTATCTTTTCCATCGCCAACAAAATCTTTTCCTCAAACTCACCCCGCTTCTTGTTCGCCAATTCAAGCTCGAACAAATGCGCCTGATACTCTTTGTTGGTCTTCAAATTCGCCGCATGTGACTTCATCTTCTCCGTGTTCGATTCGTGCACTTCAAGATCTTTCTCGTGTGTGCGCCGTTCCTTGGTGGCCGCATCGATCGCAGATTTCGTGTCGGTCAGAGCCTTGGTGACTTCCCGAAGCGGCGTTTCGGCAACATGAAGGCGTTCGGGGATTTTTTTTCGGATCTCCGTGATCTCCATGATCCGGAGATCGAGTTTTTGCAATTCAATGAGAGGGGATAGTTTCTGATTCACCGTATCCTTTCCATCAATGCCAAAGCACTGAAGGCGCGAGAGATGTCTCCGTCTGGTGGGCCCACTAGGACTTGAACCTAGGACCAGCTGATTATGAGTCAGCCGCTCTAACCACCTGAGCTATGGGCCCTCTTCGGAGTGGTAAATGAGCAGAATAAGGCTCAGCCTGGAACAGGGCCCCGATGAACCTCCGCGAACCCTCTTCTCGGCTCGAGCCTCAGCTTGGAGCGGATTCTAGGCCGACCTTCTGAACGGAGTCAAATCAGGCCGCCATGAGTCCTGCCGGTTACAAACTTTCGACAAAACTCCGCAGCTTCTTACTGCGGCTCGGATGTCGCAATTTCCTCAGGGCTTTGGCTTCAATCTGCCTGATGCGCTCACGCGTCACTTCAAAGTCCTGGCCGACTTCTTCCAAGGTATGGTCGGTCGCTTCCCCGATCCCGAATCGCTTGCGTAAGACTTTTTCCTCACGCGGCGTCAACGTTTCCAGCGCGCTGTTGATCTGCCGTTGCAAGTCGTAACGAATGGCCGCTTCCAGCGGCGACACCGCCTTCTTATCTTCGATGAAATCGCCCAGGTGGCTGTCCTCTTCCTCTCCGATCGGTGTTTCGAGCGAAATCGGCTCACGAGCGATCTTGAGAATCTTTCTGACCTTGTCCAACGGCAGATCCATCCGCTCGGCGATTTCTTCCGGCAACGGCTCTCGCCCCAATTTCTGCACGAGATGCCGAGACGTGCGGATCAATTTATTGATGGTTTCAATCATGTGGACCGGAATTCGGATCGTGCGCGCCTGATCGGCGATGGCCCTGGTGATCGCCTGCCGAATCCACCATGTCGCGTAGGTGCTGAATTTATACCCGCGCTTATATTCAAATTTGTCCACCGCCTTCATGAGGCCGATATTGCCTTCTTGAATCAAATCGAGAAATTGAAGGCCCCGGTTCGTGTACTTCTTGGCGATGCTGACGACGAGCCGCAGATTTGCCTCGACCAACTCCGCCTTCCCGCGCTTGACCTTTTCTTCCGCCACATCGAGATGCTTGACCGCATCCTTGATTTCTTCGGCCGGGACCAGCGCTTCTTCCGCTTCCAACTGGCGGACTCGCGCCTTGGCGGCTTGGTACACCTTGCGAATCTCGAGCAAGGCCTCCTCCGATACCCCGGTCTTCCGCTTGACCGCCAGGAAATCCTGACGGCTCCGGCACATCTTTCTCAACAATTCCGCTCCGGCCTCGCCCCCGACCCCGATGCGCCGCTGGCAACTGACCGCCTCTCGCTCGGCCGCGCGGATTTGGACGGCGAGATCGCGGACGCGTTGCACCATCCGCTCTTTCAGCACGCCATGGAGGTTGACTGATTCGATCTTGTTCACCACCTGCTGGCGAACAGCTTCGAACTGTTTCTTAAATTTCTTGTGCTTGGCCGGATCATTCCCAAGATGCTTGCCCTTCTCTGCTAACGCTTTGAGTGCGAGCGAGACCTTCCGAACCGAATTCAATGCATCGAGGGTCTTGACTCGAAGCTCTTCATAGTCACGCTCGACCGGCTGCTGCTCTTCTTCGAAGTCCTCTTCCGTCTCTTGCACCGGAACGATTTCGCGGACATCGATCTTCCCATTCTTCAGCTGATCGCGGAGCGCCAGGACAAATTCAATCGTCATCGGCATCCCATAGATGACCGAAGCAATATCGAATTTCCCCTCTTCAATCCGCTTGGCGATCTCGATTTCACCTTCTCGGCTCAGGAGCGCCACGCTGCCCATTTCCTTGAGGTAGAGCCGCACCGGATCATCGGTTCGACTCAAAGCACCCGGCGTCAAATCGATCGCCTTATCGTTGTCCTCCTCCGAATCTGACTCCACATCCTCAGCCTCTTCACCACCTTCGCCATCGCCTCGCTTCGAGAGCCGTTCCCCCTCCGTCGCTTCGACGATTTCGATGTCCATTTCACCGAACATCGCCATGATACTGCCGAACTGATCGGATGAGACCACTTCAGCCGGCAAGGTGCTGTTGAGCTCGTCATATGTCAGGAAGCCTTTTTCCTTCCCGATGGAGATCAGCTTCTTCACCTCGCCCAATAACTCTTGTTTCGACATGACTACTCCTTCACCAAGGTCACCACGCCGGCGCTCAGCGTGCCGGCTTTCCGCATCCGTACTTCATTAATCTGTACGTTCAAGTTTCCCGCTTCATCCGCTCGGCCTTCACGCTCAGCCGTTTTGAGACGCTCGATAAGATCCTGCAACGCGTGCTCCATCCGCTTACGCTCAAGATTCTCCAGGCAGGCCTGGATATGGGCAGGAACGTCGTCGAAATAGTCCTCACGCATGGACAACTCCGTCGCCAACCTATCGCAATCTGGCTCGTTCGCTGCCTCATCCAATACTGTTCTGAGGCTGATACGCCCCTCGTGATCCACATGAGCGAGGGCCATCTCGACCAGTTTTCTACCAGATGCCAGGGTAAAGGATTCCGGTTTCAGGCGACGGACCTCGGCAGGGGAGAATTTTCCCTGCAGCAACAGGATCAGCAGATCCCGCTCCTCAGGCAAGCCCTTAAACGGCGTTGTCAGAGAACCGCCCGGTGCCGATGGCACGCGTGATGGAGCAACACCTGGCTTCGGCTGAGCTGCCAATGCCGGATAGCGTTCGATCAATCGAGCCTCGCTGACCCTCAACCGTTCAGCGACCACTCTCATCCGTTCCTGCCGCTCGATTGGATGTTCGCTCTTTTGCAAAATGCGCAGCACTTCATCGACGCTTCGGATTCGGCTCTCAAGCGAGCTAGGATCAGCCTGAGCAATCGTGTGATTCAGTGCATAATCCAACAGGCTTGGCGCAACCGCTTCCAACTGCGCAAAGGCATCAACACCGCCCTTCCGGATAAACGTATCCGGATCCTCCCCCACCGGCAAGGTAACGACTTTGACACTCAAACCACTGTTGACAAACAGATCCAATCCTCGTAACGCCGCGCGCACACCGGCCGCATCCGGATCAAACAGTAACACGACTCGCTCAGCGAATCGCCGCAGAGCCTGGACATGCTCAGCCGTCAGCGCTGTTCCCAAGGTCGCCACGGTATGGGTCAGACCGGCCTGGTGGAGCGCAATGGCATCGAAATAGCCTTCGACCACGATCACCGTCTTGGTCCGAACAATGGCTTCGCGCGCCTGGTCAAAGGCAAACAATGTCTGCCCCTTTTTAAAGAGCGGGGTATCGGGAGAATTCAGATACTTGGGCATCCCGTCACCCAATACCCGACCGCCGAATCCGACCACACGCTTACGCAAGTCGGTAATGGTGAACATGAGGCGCCCATGGAACTTGTCGTAATACCCCTTGCCGTTAGTTCGTGGAGTAATAAGCCCTGCGGTCACGCTGTCGTTCGCCGAAAACCCTTTCCGAGCGAGGGTCTTACAGAGCCCTTCCCAATCGGAGGACGAGACGCCGAGCCGGAACGTCTCCACAGTTGATTGCTGGATTCCCCGCCGGGTGAGGTACTCACGAGCGGTTGCCCCAAGCTGTAGCTCACGAAGATTCGATTGGAACCACGTCAGCGCAGCCTGATTCATCTCTTCAATACGATGGGCTTGTCCACGTTGTCCTCGTTCTGCAGGCGACTCCTCTACCGCAATGCCCACCTTGTCTCCAAGCTCACGCAACACTTCCGGAAACGTCGCGCCGGTCACTTTGCTCAGAAAGGCAAACACATCTCCCCCGGCCTTACAGCCGAAGCAGTAAAACATTTGTTTAGAGGGACTGACCGAAAATGACGGGCTCTTTTCCTGATGAAATGGGCATAACCCGACCAAGTTCTGCCCAGCCCGCCTTAATGAGACGTGGTGGCCCACGATATCCGCAATATCCACCCGGTCTCGTATTCGATTCTTGATATCGTCGGAAATCAGGCCTCGGCCCACGAGAGTCTCCGCTCCTACGTTCCCGTCGCGCACGACCTGACGAGCTGGTTACTAAGTAATCGGAATTATTGACCGGTCAGATTAACAGACGAGTGGAAAACCTGTCAATTCGTCATCTTCTCTCAGCCTGGAGGCCATCCCATAGGCCGTCCGCCCATGACATGAAAATGGAGGTGGAATACGGTTTGCCCCCCATCTCGCCCAGCATTGGTCACGAGGCGGAAGCCCGGGCCAGCCAGCCCTTTGTCGTTCGCGACCTTCTTACAGGTCAGCAGCAACCTCGCCAACAATGGCTGATCTGCCTCGCCCAAATCGTGAACTGAACCCACATGGCGCTTCGGTATGACCAGCGTATGGACGGGCGCTTGGGGATTGATATCATCAAAAGCCAGCGTATCTTCGTCTTCGTGAACCAGCTTCGCTGGAATCTTCTTCTCCACAATCTTGCAAAAGAGACACTCACTCATGCCGACCTCCCCCACCAACGACCTCGCCCACCGCACACTTCATTCCCCTCATGCCCTCACGGACCATACTGGCTACTTCTCCGAGCGGAGGCCGGATTTCCCAAATCTTCGCCCTAGCTCTTCGTAGATCTCCTGTAAAGACAGGTCATGGTACCCCAGAACCATCAGGGTGTGAAAAAAGAGGTCGGCCACTTCATACACGATTTCCTCTTTCTTACCCCCCTTCGATGCCAACAGCACCTCTCCGGCTTCTTCCGCGACTTTTTTGAGGATCTTGTCGTGCCCCCCCTCAAACAGCTTGGTCGTATAGGATCCGGCCTGGGGATTGGAGCGACGCTCTTGAATCGTCCGGAGGACACCCTCGAGAATCCCCCCAGAAGCATTCTGTGAACACACTTTCAGGACTTCTCCCGCTTCATCCAGGCGAGAAAAGAAGCAGGCCCGTTCACCTGTGTGACAGGTTGGTCCGACTGGTTGGGCCTTGACCAGAACCGTGTCGCGATCACAGTCGACAAAGAGTTCCCTCACTGAAAGCCTATGGCCGGATGTCTCGCCCTTCTCCCACAGTTTATTTCTAGACCGGCTCCAAAAATGCACTGTTCTGGTTGAGAGCGTCTTGGCCAACGCCTCTTGATTCATGTACCCGAGCATCAACACGGTCCCGTCGAGCCAATCCTGCACAATGGCAGGAAGCAAACCCTGCTGATCAAATTTGAACTGGTCGCCCGTTGCCTGATTCATGGATTCATACCGCTTGAGCCATCTCGTCCGTAAGACGGACAGGAACACCGCGCTCTCTCAAGTAAGCCTTCGCTTGGGAGATCGTATAAGTCCGAAAATGGAATATGGAAGCAGCTAGGACGGCATCCGCTTTCCCCTTCATGAATCCATCGTATAAGTGCTCCAAGGTCCCCACTCCACCCGAGGCGATCACCGGAATTGACACTGTCCCCGACACCATTGCCGTCACGCCCAGATCATATCCAGTTTGACGACCATCCTGATCCATACTCGTCAAGAGAATCTCTCCGGCACCATACTCTTCCATCCGTCTCGCCCACTCAACCGCATCCAGCCCGGTTGGTTTTCGACCACCATGCGTAAAAATTTCCCACCGACCTGGCCCAACAGATTTGGCATCGATCGCAACGACAATGCACTGCGTCCCAAAGCGCT
>JAOUGT010000122.1 GCA_029865485.1 Nitrospira sp. | reverse complement strand
CCCCGCTGAGCCAGGATTGAACAAGAGTGTCTCGCCAAGCCATTCATTCTTCGGCTGATGGGTATGGCCAAAAATACAGATGTCCGGTCGCGTGCGATCAAGAAAGGCTTGCCCGTCTTTGGTCAACGTTCCACCCTCATATAAGATGTGGCGGACGGCGATCCGACGGCCGGCCACTGAAATCACCGTCTCAGGTGGGAATCCGCTCTGTTCGTACCCATCGACGTTACCAGAAACCACCGTCACGGGAGCGAGTTCCTTAAGTTGCGTGATGACGGATCGCTTGCCGATATCACCCGCGTGAACAATATAATCGACATTCTGGAAGTAGCGTAGGATGGCCGGATCGAACAGACCATGGGTATCGGCGATGACCCCGATGCGGAGGAGCTGTGATCGGCTCACGGAGCAGAGCTGGAGGACATGCCCAATCCACCTCGGACCTTGGGCCACTCAAAGGAGAAGGGCTCAGCCTGTTGCTTCGGCATCTCCGCGAGTTTCGCTTTGAGATGATCCGCTCTGGCGCTGCTCATCGGATGGGTAGACAGCCACTCGACTCGTCCCTCATCTTTCTCCGCCAATCGTTGGAAGAAGGTGATCATCCCCTCGGGATTGATCTTCGCCTGATAGAGCAATTGGAGCCCGGTCATATCTGCTTCCGTCTCCTGTGCACGCCCGAACTTCAATGTCATCAATTCAATGCCGAGCTGTTTCATGATCCCGCCCAATCCCGGTGGATTGCCCAACACGATCGACACCACGGCCACAAACCCCAACTGCTTAATGATCCGTTCAAGTCCATGGCGCTGCAGCACATGATTCAGCTCATGAGCCAAAACCCCCGCGACTTCCTCCGGACTTTCCGCTTTCTTCATTAATCCTGTGAAGACGACGATATACCCACCAGGTAGCGCAAATGCATTCACGACATCGCTCTTCACAACGGTCACGTCGAATCGATAGGGATTGTTTGGCACCTGACTGGCCAGGCGCTGAGTCATCTCCTTGACGGCATCCACGGCAGGTCCGTCTTTCATGACGTCCTGTCCCGCAAGAAACTCACGATAAGCCGATTCTCCCAACTTCTGCTCCCACTCGGCTGGAATGCGACTGACCGCAAGTTCGACTAACAGATCGCTTCCGAACCACAAGCCCAGCACCACCGCAAGGACCGTTCCACCGACAAGTCCCCACACGACCCGATGGCGTTGCCGGACTTGGCGAACCTGTTCAGCCGCCTGTTCAAGTGGGCGACTCATATGGTCCGGCGCCATCTGTCGGAACGCCCGAATCACATCAGGGTTCTTCAGATACAGCGTCCTCTGGCCCGCTGCCCCCACCCACTGCAGCACCAACTGATCATGATTTAACCCACCTGCCGAGACGGACACGTCTGCAAAGCGCACAGACTCCGAACGGCTTTCAGCCCCACCATGATTGAGAGCGTACGTGACCGTGAGCCCAGAGGATTCAATCTGCACAAGGCAAGGCATACCGCTCGCGGGAAATTCATCGCCGAAACAGAGTGCGTTAGGTTGAAGTTCAGCCATGGCATCGCTCTCGATTGATTCGTTGAGGAAAGAGTATCCTCGCGCGGATGCTCAAACCGGCGGCCAACAAGGCCGCAGGCAAGAAACTACCGGAGGCGTGACGGTTTCCACCCTCCCTCCCCGAGCTGCCAAGCCAGCTCCTTCCTCGCTTGAGGTACGGTGAGGATTGTTTCGAACTGAGAACAAAGTTGGCGGGCGGTTTCAGCATCCGCTATTCGGAGACCGGGATGAACTGTCGCACCCACGCCCCGAATCCGCCGGGATTCCGGCTCTGGATGAAGACAAGGCCAGGTCCCCGGAATCGGCACACAAAGCCTTCACCCGAGGTAAAGCTCGCCACCCACCCGGACGTGGCTTTCTCGATATTGTAGGACGTCGTCGTCGACCAGGCGACCAAGTGACTGTTGTCCACAATGTACTCCTGGCTCGGTTTCAATTCGATCTTGTGCACGGCGCCGAAGCTGTTGAGCAGCAGCATCCCTTTCCCGCTGATCTTCAGAATGAAGAACCCTTCGCCACCCAGCAACCCCCGACTCATACTCTGCATCTGGCTGTCGATGGTAATCCCATCCCCGCCGGCCAAAAACCCATCCTTCTGGACCATATACTCGTTGACCCCATCGAGTTCCAGAACCACAATTTCACCCGGTACCGTCGGAGCCAACAAGACTTCCCCGGCACCTCGGCTCGCCCGTAATGTCTGGAAGAAAAACTTTTCCCCTGTCAGAAACTTTCGTGAGAGGGCTCCCAGAAATCCCCCTTCCATTTTGCTTTCGATGTCGATGGTCGGCGAACAGGCGACCATCGCGCCGGACTCCGCCTTGATCTGCTCTCCATTTCCCAATTCCACACGCGCCATCGGAAACGCACCGGGATACAGAATTTCGCTCTTCATTATCTCATCTCCTCCCTCATTTTCTTTCACACATCATGGGCGAGGCTGGTCCGTGTCTTAATTGCGCGCATGCACCGAGCACTAAACAGAACTTGCTCGACCCGGAGCCCATCCATCGCTCTTGGCGACGAGATAGACACCCACTTCACACGGCCTGCTCCGCCCATACTTCCCCCTTACGCCTCACCCCTCACACCTCACGGCATTTAACCTACTGTCCATCCATAGACCCGCCGGCTTGGTTCCGGCCCTTCCTCCAGATAGCTCATGCGGAGCCGACCCAGTGCGTCACGTGGCACCGCGTGTCGTGTGGCCGCCACATCAATCCCAAACACGTTCGCCGCATTGAGCCCAAAGATCCGTTCTTTGACCTGCCTGGTCAAGGGTTGATAGTGGTGCGCTTCGATCAAGGCCTCTGGAATCTGGAATCGCCGAAAGGCTTCGATTTGCCATTGCGGTGTTCCATACCAGATCGAATCTGTTCCCCACAAGACATGCTCGACGCCGAACGCACGAATGATCCGACCAAGCAGATGCGCACAGATCAACGGATAGGTGGTCACCAACTGCGCAAACGTCGAGCCCAGCTCCATGTAGATATTGGAGATGCCAGGCTCCGCTTCCTTCATCCGGCAGAACTCTGTGGTCCAGGGGATTTCACCGGTTTTGGCGAAGACCTGTTCAATCGACGCGACCCCTCGAAGCCCTGAGTGATAGACCAAAAAATCGAGGTCTGGAAAGTCCTTGGCCGCCTTGATCAAATCTCTTGGATGATTGTAGTCCGGCACAGGACCCAGCGGGAGTCCCTTGTGGACACAGATCCGCTTGACGTGCAGTTTTCTCGCTTGCTCCAGCATCGGATAGGCGATCCGTTCATCATCCATCCGCCAGCCTCGGTCGAATCCCTTGGGACAAGACCCGGTGTAGCACTTCCAGGCGTCGACCTTGAGCGTCTCCGCCTGCATGGCCATAAAGTCCAAATCGGCCGCGCCCAGCTGAGGGGTCACCAGACCATGGGCCAACATCCGTTGTGAGCCGGCTAACCGGTTGATCTCGTCTCGGATATGGGCCATTTCCTTCGGCGGGACCACGGCCTCTTGCGGGTAGGGACCAGGCGGCGTGCTGATCAGTCCGATCGCGGTTTCACTGTCAAAGAAGACTTCCTTGACGAAATTCCTCCAGGACAAGTCGTCGATGGTCCCCCGATCACCAGCCAATCGTGGGTTGAGCCCTGACGCGCGGATGGCCCGCCGCAACGACAGCAGCGCTTCCTTGGACACAGCACCTTTTCGATGCGCTTCAGCATCGGCGGGATCATAGCCGGAGCCGACATAGTGGGTTTGCACGTCGAAGATAAAATATGGTGCACCCTGTTGCTCCGCGAATGCCGAGGTCTCGAAGAGCTCGATTTCTCCAATAGTGAAAAATTTTCCGAATGCGGCATTCATGGCCAGCAGCGCCGCAGCCATCCCACCCGTGGCGTTCAGAAACTCTCGCCTGGTCACTCCGCTGCGAGTCGCCGCTCGTTCCGTGAGGTCAGCGGCCACACGCTCGACGCGGTTCTGTTGCCTTGTCTGATGAATAGGGAGGAACTCTTCGTTCGAGACGATCTGTGTCGGAATCCGAGTTGGACAGGTTGTGCCCTTCTTCATACCGAAACCACCGAAACTGACATGGGGAAATACTTCAAGGCCGTCCTTTCACGGTACGCGAGCGGTGATTGTGTGAAATACTTCCCGAACTGTCAAGCGAGCGTCGTTGTGGCAGACGAGCAGCAGTCGGACCAGACTTATCTTGATTTCGATGAAGAAGCTGAGGATTTGGCTTGGCCCATGGCATATCCGACAGGAATCTCGACGACGACGTCTACGTGCGGATCGGCGTCTTGATCTTTCCCATCGTGGCCGACACTGTAGAGTAGCCCTTTCTGCTGATTCACCAACATCGGGAGGCCTGTATACGGATCGTAGAAATTCTGCCCCGCTTTGGCGATCTTGCTGGAAAGATCTCCCTCTGAGGATCCGCGTCGCAGCCACGCCTGTAAACTCGCAAGCCTGAGATGGGCGTCCGTATCGACAATCATGCCGTTATACACATCCCATGCCGGCAGCGGGGCCACGCCGACCAGATTCTCAATAGGGTTGGTGAGATAATCCATCAGGCCGGCTGCGGGAAACCGCCTATGGTCTTTCCACTTCGGCAGAGAGCCATACTGTTTTTCGCCGGTCGCTTGGTACGACACTTCGTAATATTTGGCATAGTCATTGAGTCGGCGCTGTTTTGGTAAGGGCAATACCGAGGCCACCGTCGAGGATATCGCCTGACTGTCAGCTCTCGCTGCCTGTAACTGACTTTCGTACGTCTTCCCTGCCGAAACCAGTTCACTTTGCATGGGCCACCGTAGCGACAGCTCCGCTTGATCGAGTGGTCGCACAACCTTGGTGATGCGCCCTAAATGTTTGGCATCAAAGTCTGATTGGGCAAGCAGGCCCGAGGCGAGAGCGATGTCGTCGTTGATGGCTTGCAGTGCCAGCGTCTTCACAGGGAGCGTCCGCGCCTGGCTCAGCACGACGCGCCACATTTCCATGTCGGTTTCAAGCCGATCGATGGCAACGTCCGGACTTTGCACAAATCCGTCCGCCACATACAGTTGGTGGGCAAATACCATCGCCCCGCAGGGTGGACTGACAGGCTGACCGTAGCCCCAGTCCTCGAACGGAAGTGTTTGCCACTGACGATATCGATCGAGTGCGACGTGCTGTTGACGACTCCATCCTCGGATAGTGTCCTGATGTGATCTGAATTGGCCGATCGGATCCGGTCCTCGAACCCATCCGCGCATCGTGCCGGCAGACGCACTTGACCGGTCACCTGTTTCCGGCTCAGGAGTTCCAAAACAACCCAATGCGGTTGTGCTGTCTCCGATCGCAGATTGTCTCTCAACTCCCGCACGGAAGGGATCTTGTTCCACGGGCGCATCGATCCCGACCAGCAGCGTATATCCATTCCTTTGAGTTCCACTCAGGGTCTGTTGTGGTGTCGTCGTGAAGCTCTGGAACGTCGGTGATGGCGGTTCCTCCATGATCATCCAGGTCAGGGCAAGCGCCCCAAGTCCGACTGCGACGCACACCCCCAGCAACACCACAAGCCCGACCACGGTCGTCACAATCGCATGGGTGGTGGAAAAGCCAGCACGAAGGAAACCGGTGACCGCCGTCCCAACTCCCTTCAGCACTCCGTTTGATTTCCGGCCCTGCGTCGCCTCTTCAACATGGCTTCTGGTCTCTGGTGCGCGACGGATTCCCTGAGATTCGACAACCGCCTCACGACCTGCGGAAGCCTCCGGCATCGGGCGACTGACTTCCTGTTGTTCAGCGATCACCGGCGCCGCTGAGATGCCGGGGGTCGCAGCATGCGCGCCACTCACTCGCGGTGAGATATCGGTCTCCATCCGCGGTTGTTGAGAAGGCATGGGTTTAGGAATCGGAGATTGCGTTTGAACATTCACCACCACCTCTGGTGGCTCAATGTCCTGAGGCAATGCCTGTGAGGCCTGCCGACTTTCTGGCACGACCCCGGTCTCATCGACGATGGATTTCGTCTCGCTTGGCTTGATTGGAGCGGATTCAAACGATTGAACCGTCTCGGTTTGCTCACGCAGCACGTTTTCAACAGGCTTCGAGTGATGGGTCTGGCTATCCGCCTTGGGACGCTGCTCAACCTCCTCAAGAACTGCGCCTATTCGATCCTGCTCTCGCTCGATGGCTACCTCTGAAAATTCACCGCGAACCTCTTGCTGGTCCACGACAGAACCTCGGCCTGGGTGCTGAATGCAAGCCTGAGATTCGGGTTCCGGTGACGCGGGAGAGACCGCTTCGTCGGCCTGCGATGCTTTCACAAAGGAGAACGCAGGTGCTGACTCTGCGACTTGCACCGTGCCTTGATCCGCCTTGGGCACCGCGCCCGTCTCTACGGCACACTCGTGCCGATCCTCCGAAGGCCCTGTGGGGACATCTTGTGCAAACGAAAATCCGACTGGTTCTGGATCAGGGTGAGTGATCGATGGTGAAGACGGTAGCTGGTTGTCACAAGCTCGTGGAACGCGGTCTGGTTCCTGTGGCTGATCCACCGATGCTTCGACTGCCTCAGTAATGGGAGCGTCGGTCCGGACAGGTGGGATCGAGAGCACCGACTCCTGTGCCTGGTCCCATGCCATTTGGGCAGTCGGCGATTTCGGCGTCACTTCATCTATTGCCTCGCGTCCTCCCTCCTGCTTCGGAATTTCTGGAACATGATCTTTAACCAGCCAGTCTTGAGAAAATGGGACAGGAGGAGTGGCTGCAACACGTTCATCCGGAGGAGTAGGGGCCGGGGATGTCGACGCCTCCGTTGCAGGAGATTGCTCACCGAGCTTCCAGGCAGTATCAAAAACGGATTTCCAGGAAAACCCAGGCTGTTTCCAAGGCTGAGCAATCGCATCAGTCGAGACTTGCGCCGGAACGATGGGGGAATCGGTAGGGCCGGAGCTCTCTTCCGCTTGTCGCTCCTTGACCTCGTCAGCCTTCACAGAGGTTGGCTCTCTGTTTTGCACCGGAATCGACTCTGACGTTGATGGCCCGGCCTTCAGAGAAAGGGAGACCGGATCTTCGGCAGGTTCGAGGGAAGTAGATTGACGAGGTCCTGCGACCTGCTCTGAAAGGGTGATCGAAGCCTCTGCTGTCTGCTCCGAGTCCGCCAGTATCGCCTCAGGTTCGGTACGATCCTCAAATATTGATGGTGCCGTCTGAGTTTCAGTTGATCCCTGCTCTGATACCTGGAAGGTGACAGAAGATTCAGCCGCCGCACCTGAATTCGCTTCAATCGGAAGCACTGGAACGTCCGTCTTGGAATCTCCGGAGATTGGAGCAGGAAGAGAATCTTTCACTAGCTCCTGCTCTACGAGCCGATGGATCTCCTCGGCAGCCGGAACCTCTCCCGTCTCCTGGATGGAAAGTGCTGCCCGACCATCAGGCTGAGCTTCAAGGCTAATAGGTTCTGCCTGGTCAGCTGGACCTTCTGCAGACAGGATCGGTTCTTGATGAGAAGCCGGGGTTTGCGGCAGAGAAATAGCAGGACTCTCCGATTGTGTGACTGGTTGTACAATTTCCGCCGGTAGAGACGCTTGAGCCGAAGACTCCCCCCCCCCTGATGGAACTTGGACGTCCCAAGGCATCACTCCCTCCGTTCTCGAAGGAGCGAGCAGGTCCCTTGAATCCTCCTCAAGCGTATCGTGATAGAGTGCAGCATCTGTCTCGGGGGTGCTCGGTTGACGGGGCACGAATTGGCCGGTTTCCGCATCAAAAAAGGAGGCCAACCGGAACGCAACAGGGCTTGCCGGAGCCAGTTCCCGTATTTTTGCATACAGTCTGCCAGCATGATCCGGCTGCTCAGGATCCGGATCCTCGATGAGGATATCGATGGCCTTGCCATACTCTTCAACGGCCTCAAGGACGTTACCCTTTTCTTGATAAATCGTCCCTAGCTTTTCGAGGTAGGGCACACAGCGCGGGCCGGCAGCGAGGTATTCACGAAGCAAGGATTCTGCAAGCCAGTAGTCCTGACGTTGAAAGGCTTCTGCAATCAGCGCATCGAAGGCTTCTTTGGCCGGAATGAGACTTCCCAGTCGAAGATGGAGGGTCGCGAATAGCCGTCGCGCCTCCATGTTCACTGGATCGAGAGCCAGGAGTTCTTTGAGGGCAGCGGATGAACGCCCGTACTTCCCCGCATTCATTTGGGTAATCGCCTCTTCCAGCAGCGCACTCTTCCTGCTGTAGCCGACCACCCCGCGCTTTGGAGTACGGGTTGTCTCCGTCTTATCTGATTTTATTGAGGGTTTCTTATTCCACCGCACAGATTAACCTTAGCAGATCGCTAGTACCCACAAGTACCCGATGAACGCTCCTCCAGAGCCTCTCGCTTGGTCTCCTCATCGAGACGCAAGACCCGACTAAGGACGCATCTGGAGTCTGAAGCGTTGGCTGTCTAAAAGTACCCCTGTAAACTGTTGATAGTTAATGGATTAACAATATGTTACTTGCTCAGCCGACTGGGCACACACGGGTGTTCTGACGGCCAATGAACGTTCATCCCGGCATGGACTGAGTCGATCCGGAATGGAGAATCCTCCCTCCGCTCAGAAACCCATCCTTTTCACTTTATTATCGGCTTTTTCATGAAATTCATTAACTTAAGGAGTCGTTGCAGGCCATCTCTCCATCAAGCTGTGACGCGACAGGCTCCCGGATGTATGCCTGTTTTATTCAGAGAGTCGGTGAACGCCAGGCAGCTGAAATCACTGTGCCGCAAAACGCAAACCTGGTTGTGTCCTTGGAGCCGCCTATGATACGGTCAACCAAATTCAGCAAGTTTCAGAAGAACCACGGAATTCCTAGCTCCATCGTGCAAGTTCGTTCAAACCTCACACCTTCATGGTCCATAGCCAGAGTGGTTCGAACCTACCTGGTGTGGGGACTGCTTTGCGGGTTGACACTGGTTCCACCCAGTCTGTTTGCGCAATCAACCGGCTCACAACCGGCCAAGGTGTCTCTGGATTTCAATGAAATCGACATCCCGGTCTTTGCCAGGTTCATTGGTGAGCTCACCGGAAAAAACTTCGTGCTGGACGAAACGATTAAGAAACAAGGGGGAAAAATCTCCGCGTTTTCTCCGACCAAGGTGTCACCGGACCAGGCATTCAGCATGTTTGTAGCGGCACTCGAGGCCGCTCGCATCGCGGTGGTGAAGAAGGACGGCAATCTCTATCAAATTGTCCCGATGGGTGATCTTCCCCCTGAGCGCGGGGTGTTTGTCTACAAACTCAAGCATGCCAACGCCACGGATCTCGCGGCGGTCCTCACCAATCTGGTGGCTCGTTCGCAAACCGTGGCTCAGATCACGCCAGGGGTTCGCCCCCCGATCAGACCATTGACGGAGTTTGAAGCCCCCGTTCAGGTGTTTGCGGACAAAGCCACGAACTCAATCATCGTCAGTTCAACGAAAAACGCATGGACTCATATCCATGCCGTGATTCGTGAGCTCGATATACGGCGAAAGCAGGTCTTTGTCGAAGCCGTCATTCTAGAGGTTCAAGTCGATCGACTCAGGCAAATCGGCACGGACCCGACTCAGGTGCTCGGCTTGGGGAAGCAGGGCTCGTTTCAAGGGATCGGCGGATTCAACAATACCCCGCCTGAACTAGCAGCGATCGCTCAAGCCGTGAGCGGGGCCGGAGCGGGGGCGACAGCCGGTGGCTCACTCCTGCTGAATAATGCCAATGTTCGTGCCTTTATGAACCTGCTGATGAACCTCACCGATACGAATATACTCTCGACACCTCAAGTCCTTGCAGCGGATAACCAAAAGGCCAAGATCGTCGTCGGTGAAAATCGCCCGTTCCCGACCGGACAGGCGCAAGGCATCACGGGCGGGACCCTGGTGACAATCGAGCGGAAAGACGTCGGCGTGACCTTGGAGCTCACACCCCAAGTGCTCGAAGATGACCTGATTCGCCTCGAGATCAAACAAGAGATCACGGCCATCGCGGAAAACGTGGCTCAAACCATCGGCT
>JAOUGT010000121.1 GCA_029865485.1 Nitrospira sp. | reverse complement strand
ACCTGTGAGAGTTCGCTATCTGAACGCCAGGTACTCAAGAGCAGTTCAAGCCGCTTTATTTCATCGAAAGCAGCCTGAACAGCCCGATCTCCTGCCTGTTTATTGGAGGCAACGGCAGTGACAGTCGCGAGGGTCCCCATATGCATCTGGGCGCGTTTCACGATAATAGGCTGAGAAGCAGGGCGCATTTCTGCGCAGCCTCCCACCATGATCAGAGCAAGAACAATGATCGCCGGAGGACTGAGAGAGGATTGAGAGATCTTCATCGTGCAATCACCCTTACCACCAGTGCCGACGAAAATATCGTGGATAGCGCGGATACGGCATGACTTCATAGAGCCTTGTTTCGATCTGTGTCGGTTGTGGAAGTGTTTCAACCATCGAACTCCCTTTCAACGTCGGATACTGGTCATGGAGAAAATCCCGTGCCTGTGCGCTCTCCACTTGATCAGCAAATAGCGAGGCCACAATCATCCGTCCATAACGCGGCGAATCAACTCCAATTTTCCAAGTCCCCACATAGGTCATAGCCGTGGCGTCGACTGGAAAGGTCATCGACAGATCCGCCATAGACATGAACGGCCCTTCACTGATCAGTACCCGAGTCAGCCGATACTGCCCGGGCGGCAGATTGAGAACAAAATATCGATCGTGAGAGTTAATCTCGACTTGAAATCGCTGATGCGACGCTTGGTCCTCTAATTCGAAGTGCTGCACGGCGGGTAAATACCGCCGAGATCTGTCACCGGTCAAGACAGTGACAACTCTCCCTACCACCAAGTTCTCTGTCACCTCATGTGGGGGAATTAATGTGGGCAACTGGATCACACACCCCCACAAGCCGACAACTAACGCTAACGGTACCATTTCTTGGGCGAAATGAATCTTCATACTTTGTGAAAATTATACGAAATTTCGTGAGACAGTGGCAGGTCCGCTTCCGTGAAATTATGTCTTGACAGTAAAACGCTGATCGGGATATTAATAATCGTTCTCAATTTCATGACAAAGGATACGCCAAATACCATGGCCAGTGCAAAAGCTGCTTCTCTGGAACCCTGCTTACCCCTCGAAACACGCTGTGAGTGCGGACAGTTAATTGCCAAGGTGTGCGGGCAAGGCTTGGAACTGAAGTGCAAGCGATGCAAGCGTATCGTGATCATTCCGTTCTCTTCAATCGAAGGCTGGGGAACGGCTGCGACGTAGCGTTACGCTACAAAAAAGGAGGTTCCGCTACCCGTTTCATTGATCTCATGTAACAAAACGACCAGAGACCATCGAGTCCCGAGTCAGACCATAACCTTTATTTAATCAGGGAGGATACCGATGAAGATACGGTCAATCCTCGGGGCTCTCGTGATCATGAGCTTGCCGGCCATGCCGGTGCTAGCAGAAAACTTGACCCCAGAGGACATTAAAAAATTGGTGGATGAAGCAGTAGAAAAACGCCTGCAAGAACATGAACGGCGGGAGGGCACCACCGAACGCCGGGAAGGTTCAGCCGCTGCTGAACCTGGGATTGGCTCTCTTCCGGATGTCGGGAAGGAACGCCGCGCCGACCAGCAGCAACCCTTGTCGTTCGGGACAAGCGGATCGGGTAGGCTCGTCTATGCAAAACCGTTCGTTTCGTTCCCCAAAGCGATCGTGGGTGGATATTTTGACCTTCAGTATCGCACCCACCGTAAACCTGTTCTTGAGACTGGTTACGGCGACCTCAGCCCCGGCACAACAAACGGCTTTGATCAGCAGCGATTCGTGCCATTTATCTATGCAGATATTACTGAACATGTGAAATTTGCATCAGAGCTCGAAATCGAACATGGCATCAGAGCCATCAGCGATAATGAAATCAGTTTGGAATTCGCCCATATCGACTACCTGATCGATGAAAAGGTCAACCTCCGAGGAGGTATCGTTCTCATCCCCCTTGGCAAGTTTAACCTCCTCCATGACTCTCCGTTGAATGACTTGACGGATCGTCCAATTGTTAGCCGATTGATTATCCCATCAACCATGGCGGAAACCGGTGCAGGGTTGTACGGCACCTTCTACCCAGGCCGAACAGGCAAACTAGACTATGAGGTCTACGTCACAACAGGGCCGTGTGGCTATCGTGATACCGGAGCACCTCGTGTCACGGAGACTGATGGCACAAAGAATTCCCGTCAACGGAAGTGTCTGTCCGACGATGGGCTTGACATCAATAACGGGAAAGCGGTGTCCGGACGTCTCGCTTACAGTCCAATGCTGGGTGTGGAAGTGGCCGGATCCGGATATTTTGGCAATCAGTCGCCATCCAGCTACAACCCTCTCAGTATCTTCGCCGTCGATTGGACGCTTCAAAAGGGTCCCTTCGAACTCATCGGTGAAGCAGCCTGGGCCCATGCAAGAAATAACTCACGCGCCATTCCAGGGAACACACTCGGAACTGGTGGTTCACAGATCACTCCCGGTTCGTTGCTGACCGGTATCGGCACACTCAACCCGCTTGGTCTCCCTCCTGAGAGAATGCAAGGGTTCTATATCCAGGGGAATTACCACTTCATGCCGTCATTCTTGACGAAACTCTCCCCGAAGCGGTTCGGCGAAGGCTCGACCTTCACGGCGGTCATTCGCTATGACCGCGTCAATCTGAACTTGGGCAATAAAGGAGAAAATGGGGGCGAACTCGAGCAAATTTCGTTCGGCTTGAACTACCGCCCGGTTGAAGATGCGGTCATCAAGATGAGTTATCAATATATGCCGAAATCGCTCAACCCAAACAACGACCAGCGCATTCACGACAGCGCGTTCGTTGTGTCAGTTGCCTCGTATTTTTAAGAAACAGGGGAAGACCGGCACAGGCCGGTCTCCCTTCACATGACAGGATAGGAATTGCTCCATGCGCGCATTGATTCTCCTTCTCCTCCTAGCGTTAACAGCTTGTGCCTCACTGAGCGGCAGTCGCGATTATAGCTTCATCTGCCCCTACGATACTGTATGGGATGCCACCTTGGGAGCCTTGAAAGGTTACTCAGTTACCTCAGACAATAAGAGCACAGGCACAATTGAAACAGCCTGGATTGAAATGGAGGGAAAGACGAGGCCCTACGGCCTCTTTGGACGTGAAGGGTTTGGAAACCGTGAACGAGCCAGGCTGACGGTGGTCGTAAAACACGACAACACCCTGTCTTCTGTCAATGTCTTAGAGACGAGGCAGCGTTGGCATGCCAGAGGTGGAGCCACTCAACAGGCGACAAAATGGTGGCCGGTTGAGCCATCCGAAGAAGTCATGGAAGAGATCACCGACAAACTCAACGCTCAGATCAAAGAGAAAGGGTGCAGGACCAACCCATGACCACTCGCCTTTTTTGCTCCTTCATTGCCCTGTCCCTGATGCCGGCTCTAGCATTCAGTGCCGAGCGCATTTGGGATAGCGACTTGAAACGCTTTCTCACCGATCAAGAGATGACTATGGCTGAGGTCTATCTCAAGGAAGACGAAAGCCTCAAGCTCATGTTCCCGAAATCCGAGCATATCCGTAAGGAGATCATCAAGCTAAGCCCCGAGAAAAAAACTCAGATTGAGGAGCGTATCGGCTGGAAATTTCCAGAAGAGTCTTTTGAGGTCTATATTGGACAAACCGGCCCACAGATCGATGGCTACGCCCTCGTGCAGAACACGATCGGCAAACATAAACCGATGACCTATATGGTCGGCGTGGATAGCAAGGGCTTGGTGTCCGATGTCGAACTCTTGGTGTTTCGAGAAGCACGCGGGAGTGAGATCCGGCAAAAGCGGTTCAACGCGCAGTATGAGGGCAAGTCTGTTCTGGATCCGGTCCGGATTAACAAGGACATCATCAACATCAGCGGCGCCACCATGTCGGTGCGCTCCATGAGCGCCGGCATTAAACGTGTACTGGTTTTGGTTGATGAGTTTTATTTGAAGCCTGCGGGGATCGGAAGCGACACGCTGGCCGCCAAGAAGGACAAGGGATTCTTGCCGTCGATATTCGGCAATTAGTCACAGCGGACCCAGCGTCCCGAACATGCGCAACTTTAACCAGAAATTCAAGCTACGTGACTCCGATCGCCATATCCGGTTGCTCTATACGTTGTTTTTATTGTTGATGTTCGTTGGATTTTGTTTCTCGTTTTTTTGGGCCCACAGCATGACAGGATTATCACCACAAGGCATCGCCGAACATTATCGCGGGTCCGACGCCACATTCGGCGAACCCATGTCCTTTCGCGAGCTGGCGGAAATTACCCATTTTCATCTCTTTACCATGCCCGTCGTGTTCATGATTTTGATTCACGTCATGTACCTGACCAATGCCAGCCATACCCTCAAGGCCATCGTCACCTGGGCCGGTTTGGGCGGCGTCATGCTTGACTTGGTTTCGCCCTGGCTCATCAGCTACATCTCCCCCATGTTCGTGGTCTCGATGCTTACCGGCGACATGCTGATGACCCTAAGTTTCTTGGTCATGATGGTTGTTCCTCTGTATGAAATGTGGGTGCTCAGACAGCCATTACTGGGAGGCAAGCGACCACACGAGTTGTAGGTTATTGGCAACATAGTTCTTTCTGAGCGGCCAGCGGTTGTTCACCCAGAGCCCGGAATCACGCAAGTGGTTTCGGGCTCTTTGTTTTGAAGGAGGTAGCGGCATGTATGTCCACAGCATTGATCAGATCCAGCTGGCCGTCTTGGCCATTCAAAACATGCTCCAGAAAATTGACCGGCTCTATCTTCCGCCAACATCCCGACGAGATCTGGAGAGCATTCTGGTTCGACAAGTGACCAGGGAGTTGGATCGCCTTCTGCCCTGGCAAGCCGGACACAGTGAGGCTACGGCGGCCAGCGCCGTCCATATTGGACAGGCACTGGGACTGCACGACGCAGTCCTGCACCAGCTAGAGCTGGCCGCTCTGCTCCACGATATCGGTCTCCTAATGCTGCCCACTCAGTCGCAAACAGGACGAGAATCGCTCGACATGGACTCTTACACCACCATTCAGAATCATCCCCGACTTGGATCCATTTTGCTCGAGCCATTTCCCTTCCTCCGGGAAACAACCGCCATGATCGCCCATCACCATGAACGATGGGATGGATCGGGCTATCCCTACGGGCTCAGAGGAGACTTTATTCCCTTAGGAGCGAGAATCTTGGCTGTTGCCGATGCATTTACGGCGATTCACGTTCCACATCTTCACGATCGATTCCGGCGTGATCGCGTTGCGCTCCGTATCTTACAGGTAGCCGCAGGCACTCAATTTGATCCTCTCGTAGTCAATACGTTGGTCGAATGCTGCTCGGGAACAAATCCGGTGCCAATGAGAGGACAGCTCCACCAATAACTCAGCCGGCGTACCATTTACGCCGGCTTCAAAGTGGGAGGCCCCACCCCTCCCACTTGACCAGGCAGGGGTCCTCGCCTCCCGAGGCCTCCTGCCGCCTTAAAAGAGCTAAGGGACTCTTGAGAACCGTGGTTACGCACACAGCTCGAAACGGACAACATCATCATTGCGAAAGGACCTCCAGCATTATGAGTCTTACTGCCCCTCCATCCCAAGCGATGCTCTCTCTTAGCTTCCTACCTTCGCTCCTTCTCTTCATTGGCCTCGTATCCTGTTCGGGTTCAGGTGCTGAGAACTCGCCGCCTCCGATTGCCGATACCGGCACCCCTGGTGCCGAGGAAGCTCTCGGCGAACGGCTGTTTCTTGAAACGAGATTTGCACAAGCGTTCAAGGTGTTCCTGGACAATGGCGGCAACCTCAACAATCCCAAAGCCGGTGATGCCGTCGTCGACACCATCGAAACCTTGGGAGCCCCGATCGACCCGGCACCCTTCAAAGGTCTATCCATAAACTGCCGGGCCTGCCATTTGGTGGACGATACTCTTTCAGCCTCCGGAGGCGGGATGCGAACCTATGCCGATTTTTCACGCCGCAGTCCGATTCCAGCGCGGGCTGATGGGAAAACTCATGCACCAAGAAACTCTCCTGCTCTGGTGAATTCGACTCTTGATAGGTCCGATGGCATCCTGCTCCACTTCGATGCCGAGTTTAGTTCGATCGAGGAACTGATCGCGGCAACTTTTACAGGTCGGAATTTTGGCTGGCTCCCTGGAGAAAAGCCGCAGGCCGTCGCACATATCGCGAATATTGTTCGTGGAGACGATGGGTCCTTTGATCTGACTGAAACCGGCCTCTCCTATCGTACTCTGTTTACCGGTACGAACTCGAACATTCCTGAAGAGCTGCGACTCCCGCCCCAATTCCGTGCGTTGATTGGATCGGGAACCGACCAGGACATCTTCGACGCCGTCGTTCGAGTGGTGGCTGCCTATGTCAATGGGCTCAAGTTTTCACAAACCACGGAGGATGGAAAAGCCATCCGTTCACCGTTCGATGTCTTTCTGGAAGCCAACGGGTTTCCGCAATCTCCGGACTCCAACCAAACTGCTCTCGACTACAGCAGACACCTCCTGCAACTTGTCAAAACCCGTGAAACGGCAGGCACGCTCAAGTTTGTCGCTTCGAACCCCAATAGAACAGACGGTCAGTTCCAATTTCATACCCAGCCATTCTTGTTCGGAGCCAAAGAGTTGGCCGGACTCAAAATGTTCCTGGCCGAACCGGCAACGCTACCTGCCTCAGCAAGCGAACTGGCATCCGGGAAAATCGGCAACTGTATCGCTTGCCACGCAGCTCCCAACTTCACCGATTTCAAAGCGCACAATACCGGTACAGCCCAGAAGGAATATGACGAGATTCCCGGTCATGGAAACGGCGCGTTTATGAATCTTGCGATCCCCTCGCTGGCCACACGGACCAGCAACGATCTACCGGCTACAGAACAACATCCGACGGCCAGCGAACGATTTCGAGCCGTCCCCTCAGTCGGAACAACCTTCACCGACCTCGGCTTGTGGAACATCTTCGCCAATCCTGACATGCCGACGCCTCAGCCCAAGATCCGCACGATCCTCTGCGATGAGGACCAGCCTTGTTCTGCTTCGCAGACGGACCTCTTGAATCGCGCCGTCGCCCGATTCAAAACCCCGGGGCTGCGCGACCTCGGGCATTCCGCCCCGTTTATGCATAACGGGCAATTCGACACACTTGATGATGTGCTCACATTTTATCGAGACGTGGCCGATCTTGCGCGGGCCGGAGAACTTCGCAATGGGGCAACCCAACTGCAAGGTATTGCCCTCAATCCCAATGACCTTGGCCCCCTTGCAGCTTTTCTGCAATCGCTCAACGAAGACTACCAATAGGACATCTCTTGCTATGCGCCGCAACCCGCCCCCACTAGAGAGAGAGATGAACTCGATGAAGGTTTCTACGCGCGCCTCTTCACTCGTGATGACCTGCCGGCGTTGTCACGAACCGATCTGTCACTCGAACCCAGCGCTGTGGTGCATCAAATGCCGATGCGCTCAACGCCAGCGGGGGCAGGCCAGAGGCCTCGTGCAGTCGATGCGAACACGACGGCTGAAAGCATGGTTGAGACGATTCCGCGACTCATGATTGGTGGTGTGCGCCTATGGTGCCTCACGGTTTGGGACGTGCATCTCGGATGCTGCTGGTTCCGTAATTGGGAAGAAGTCGGCCATTGACAGGGAACACCAGGGACACAAACTGAAGAACAGATAACGGATCACCTTTCTGATTGACCCAGACGCGGCCAAAGCACTGAGCGTCCAGAGCCCATGGTTGTTTCACAGCCATGGGCTCTGTGTTTTTGGGGGATGTAGCCTCCCAATGGGTCCCACAATTGTGACACGACCGATGACTCAAGAATGGAGACCGCCACCATGACAGACTGACACAACAGTCCAATAACTCCCTTACTACTCGAACAACATACGAATTGAATTCTATAGCTAAGGCTACAATCATTGATAGGGCTTGACGATGTCGTCGAGAGTGGCCTGCTCCTGATACGCCCAGCGTTTCTTGAGGGCGGCGAACTCCTGCTCGATGGGGTGAGGTCAGGGGAATAGGGTGTAAGGAACAGCAGAGCGGCGCCGTTTCGGATGAGTCATGAAATGCGGCGTTGTACATGATAATGAGATGGTGTGCGTTCTGACGCGGGCACATTCTCGTCTTGATCCAGGCGTTGAAGACTGCCGTATCGTAGGTTCCTTCGCACAGACCTGGCTCGGCCAGTCGGCCATCCATGCGAGCGGCAAGGAGAGAGGTGCGTACGCCGATGTTCGGAAACCAAACCCTCCACGCTCTGGCATTTCGGCGCATATCCATTCACCAAGCCTGACAGATAACGAACCACAACAGGGGGATGAGCTAAATATAACGATCGTATCAACGGGGAAATGCTGTGGCGCGGGAACTACACATGGCATCAAAAAAACACTGGCCCGTCCCACCGTTAGATGGAACGGGCCAGCATTAGACTGCGTTCTCGACTAGGCTCTCGTTATGCTCCCAATCTCGTGAAGACTGGAAGAACTGGAGCCCAGACCGGATTGATAAGCCTTTCACCACCCTCGGTGTAAGACATAAACAATCCTGCGAAGCGCTGATCCGGATCGTGGAGGATGTCCACTAACCGCTGAACTTCCCACAGAACATCCTTCGACTCAACCTTAATATCAACCGTCTGACCTGGGAGGATGGCGCTCTCCTTGTCCATGGTCAATCCAGCGCTAGCAACCAGCTCCGGTGGATAGTTTGGATCCACCTTAGCCGCACCAGCCTTATTGGTAAACCGAATACCTGCCGTGGTGAATTCCCCAATGGTGATTGGCTGAGTGCCATTGTTGATCACATGGAGATTCATACGCAACGCACGACCAGGCACATCGTACTCGGCATGAGCCACTTCGATGGTCAACGGATTCGGTTTCACAGGCAACGGCTTCACCTTGGTCTCACCGGCCTGCAAAGGAACACTGATTGGATGCTTGGACTCTGCTGCCAGATACCCAACCACCACAACCACTAGAACGAACACAAGCATCGCTGCCCCAACCTTACGATCGATTGGATCCAACAGGATCTCATCTCCGTACGCGGCGAGAACACGAGCACGAACCAGGTACATCGGGCGGATCATGAACCAACCCACCCAGAAACATGCAACAACCACCCAGAACAGGTGCCACATGATTCCGGTCATGCCACCCATCGTCTCTGAGTCGAACGTCTCACCGGTGAGGGTCTTGATTGGGTTCGTAAAATCTTCATAACGACCCGTGATATCCATCCACCCACCTGGACCAGCGACCGGACCGGCCTCCTTGATCGCAAGCATGGGGTGAATGTGGTGATGGCCCGGGAGTCTAGCCTTGAGCTTGACGACGTATTCATAGTCGCCGCCAATATCGAGCGGGCCCGAATTGAACATCGGAACACCGTTCATCTTTGAGCTCAAGCGAACAAACACCGAGCTCGGAGACCCGACGTTCAAGAACGTACGGTGGGGCTTCACGACTGCACGAGGCCAGTCTTCTGACAAATGGAACCGACCCCTCAACTCCGTAACGTCGTTCACTTTCGTCGACTTACCGACCCATTCCGTATCGTACCAGTTCACAGTGCGCATCCGCAGGAACGGTTCCTGCGAACGCTCTCCATGAGCAAATGCAGGAGTCACATCAACAACGGGCGTGAACGCCAGCGTCGCAACTCCGCAGAAGCCCAGTATCCAGCGTTTAAAGGCTTGTTTGGCGTTCATGCTTTCCCCCCGATTTTTGCCTTGTCGCCATGTGCTAACGTGGCGTAGGCGAATACGTCGTAAACCTTCGTCGTCCTCTGCCTGTCGTCCGTGAAGTAGAAATACGAGGTGCAGAAGAATTTCCCGAACTGCCACCACAGAACGTACACGAGTGACGATGCAAACGCGGAGAAGAATGCCGAGATCATGGTGCTGTGACCACCGAAGGTACGCAGCGAACCGACCTCGATCATTCGGATGTACTCAGGCGTCCCGGTGCGGACATACATGAAGCCCATGTAGTCAGCCCATGAGAGCAGCGAACCATCGACCACGATCGGAGTGTGGCTATAACCAAAGATTGGCCAGTTGCTTGGATAGAACAGAATGGCGTACATCCATGCTCCAATCACAGCCGTCAAGGTCCAGTTCCTGGTCAACAAGAGCG
>JAOUGT010000120.1 GCA_029865485.1 Nitrospira sp. | reverse complement strand
ACGGACGGACTTCGTCGTGTCACAACACAGAAAGAGTTTGGAATCATGGTGCGCACAATCTGGTCTTGTGTCCTCGCTATTACGAGCTGTGTCGGAGTGATGGTCTCGATGCTCAGCCCATCCCCTGTTGAGGCGTCGTGCGGCTCCGTGAGTTGCTTTGTCGTGATCGGGTCGCAGCAGCAAGTGCCGATGAAAGGGCTACTGACCGTCAACGCAATTTACAACTGGACTCCGATGGAGGCGCCGCCTGGTGAGGGGGGGCGAATCCCATTTGCCAACCAGGGAGCCAGAACGCTTACGTTGGCCAACTTGAACGTGAACAGCATCAAAACCACGACACGCACGGCGACATTGGATCTCAATTATGGTCTCACCGATCGCCTTGGGATCCAGGTGGCGATTCCCTACAAGCACGTGGAATCCAATGCGCAAATCGGAGGGCTTGTACCTGTTCCGTATGGTGAGGGGGGACTTGGTGATATTCGTGCCTCTCTGAAATACAACGTCTTACCGACCCTCCGCAGCATGATCGTGTTGGGGGTCGGCGTCGATTTCCCGACCGGCAGCTATGGCCGGTTTGCGCAAGGCAATACCTTAGCCGAATCGACTCTGCAAATCGGCCGCGGTAACTTCGGGATCGTGCCCATGATCTATCAGACGTATGAACTAATTCCCCATCGGGTGAATCAGTTTGCGTCGGTCAGTTATCGGCACACGTTTAAGAACAGCGACGGATACAAGTTCGGCGACGAAGTGAGCGGGGCGTTGGGCCTCAATGTGATCCCGCTGGAACAGACGCCGTGGTTAGTGCTGACGCAGCAGTTCAATTTTCGATGGATGCAGAACGACGCCATGGACGCATCGTTGTTCCAGTTCAACCCGGGAGGGTTTCCCACCGTGCTCGACCCAACAGTCAAGTTTCGAGCGGTCCCCACCACCGGTTCGACCTATGTTGCCTATTCGCCGGGAGTCATGTTCAATGTCATGAACTTCGCATCGTTCTATTTCATTGCGCAGATCCCCATTCACCGGGACTTCAACGGCAACCTGGAACAACAGATCAGCTACATCTTCGGCATGACCAAGTCGTTCCAACTGTTCGGCGGAGCCTCGTAGAACGGAGACTGCACAAGCACGATTGAATCGATCATGTTAATGAAGGCACACCAACATATTTCTCGGGCGCTAGCAGGTTGCTGCGCCGTGCTCTGGCTGACAGGATTGTTATCAGTCGGGCAGGGGAATCTCACGACGCAATGGACAATGCCACATTGTCCGAGCGGGCAGGCACAGAACAGTCAACACGGTCACAATCATTGTACCTGGCACTGTGGTGGCTTCGATCTTCAGAGCTGTAGTGGGCGAGGGGAAGTCTCCACCTCAGCGCAGGTGAGTTGGGTCTGGAGTCTCGGTGACATCCCATTTCAGGGCGCAGCGGTTGATGGCGAGTTCCCACCCCGTGGCCCGCCACAAGGTGTGCTTGAAATGGCATGGCACACATTCAGTCAGGGAGCCGGTATCGCTCCCTCAGTATTGGAAGCTTTAACTAATCTATAAGTGACGAGGAAGGAATTTTCCATGGACGCAATGAAGAGAAACAACTTTGTATCAAGTATCACAACTAGCGTGTTAGGCCTCGCGCTGATCAGTCTTGCCGCGTGCAGTTCAGGAGAGTCTACTCCCACTACGGGAACGCCGGCCCCGGGCGGCAGCGCTGCTCTGCAAGGGGCGATTGTATTTGTAAATAATACGGGAGATAGGACGCTGACGAGCGTGGCCTTGCGAGGAGACACCGGAAATTTTGTTCTTAATACATTGGGTGCGGCTTCTGCGCCAAATACGCCAGGTGCGTTTGATGGCAAGGCGTTAGGTGACATGCAGTTCAGTGAGGGCGAGTGGCTCTTTGTCAATACTAGCGGTATCAACGATGGGCAAAATAACAATCAGAATGTCGGGACTAAGGTGGCAGCCATTGACCCGTTCAATGCTGCGACACCCATATTCAGGACCAACCTCACAACCGCAGTTCGCCCTGTTCACATCTACCGTGATCCAACGGATGGGGAGGTCATTTGGTCCATGAATGACGCTGTGACGCTCAATACTACAACACCCGGTGACGATACCATCAACTGCAATGTCCCTAATAGAGCAGGTGGTCCGGTTGAAGGTGGATCCGTCACGATTATCCACAATTCCCATTTAGGTCCGGGCGCCAGTAACCCGGAAATTAAAGCGACTGTCTGTCTGCTTGCAGACGGGCATAAGGTTGCCGCCTTTTCACAACCCACTGCGACCGACGCTACGATTTTGAGGCGGGCTTTTGTGTCCAGTGAAACAGCTGGAGAGATTGCGGTGATCGATAATGAGCCAGCTTCTAATCCCCGCTACCAACTGATTCGCCGGATCGACCTGTGCAATCCTTCGCGACAAACCTGTGATCAGGAGAATCCAGTTGGAACGACGTTGTTCACTCCTAATTCGTCAGCGCCACACGGTATTCGTTGGTCTCAAGTAAGTGGGAAAGTGTACAGCATCCAAGAAGGGTACAATGAGATTGCAGAAATCGATCCGACGACGTTTGCCGTGACCCCGAAGTTCGACCTCACAGGAACGTCCTATACTTCCATTGGGATCTCTCCAGATGGACGGTTCCTTCTGCTGCGGGGGGAAACGACGGCTCCAGCTCAGGCCACTAAGTTAGGGGTCATCGACTTGAGTCTAGCATCTCCTGTCCGTACGGATTTTACGATACCGGAATTGAACGGTACTTCTCCGGGGTCATTCAAGTTTTCACCTGACGGAAGGCGATTCTATATCCTGGCGGGCAACGGGGCTACGGCAACGAAAAAAAACCGTCTGTTTGCGTTTGATGCTTCAACATTGGCGGCAGCGGTTCCATCACTTACGCTTTTGCGGGAGATCGTATTGGCAGACACTGGTGCTCATAGCTTTGATGTATTAGCGCTAGGATCCGGCGAGGCCAAGTACATCGCCGTGTCGAACAGTACAGACAATTCACTGTCCATTATCAATGCGGCAAACAATCTAGTTACAGAGACCATTCAAAATGTTGGGGCGCTTCCCGGCAGCGTCTTGATCTATCATCGAGGTGCTGCTGAAACCAACAACCAGGCGAGTAGTTAGTTCGCCACAATGAGGAAGTCCATCGCGATTCGTCAGAATTCGATGGGCTTCCCCTCAGCGGTCAGATGACCGATTGATCGATTGCCCAAAGACCATTCTGTTCGAGCCGGCTGCCTCCGGCTCGGTCCAGCGCGGGACGAGAGGATACGTCCCTTGGCCTCCGTCCCCCACGTGGCTTTTGTCGTCGATTCTCGTGTTGCTATAGAGGTCTGTGACCGGTCATAAAGGAAGTATGACATTGATTGATAAACCAGAATTTATGATTCCGGCCTGGGCTATCTCATTGACCTTACATGGAGTAGCAGTTGGCTTAGCCTTCGCGTTTTCCACGCAGATTAACCCTCTGGCGCAGCAAGAGCGCTTCACATGGGACGTTGCGTTAGTGCAACGGGCAAGTCCCGTCTCCAAATCCGAATCAATCGAATCGACTGCCACTTCGACACCACCGCCGATCAAGAAATCACTCCCATCACGGCCCAAGCCAGTGGCGGACACTTCCCGCCCGGTCATGTCGATGGAACAGAATATTGAAACGCCGCCGCCAAGGATCGAACAGATGGCGGAGGTTCCTCAGGTCCGTGAAGAGCCGGCTGAGCAACGGGTCGTTAGCGCCGAAGTTCCCAAAACTGAGCCGGTTACAGAAACCAAGACATCTGAGCCTGTCGCGGTTGCTGCTTCGCCGGAACCAGTTGAGTCTCAACCGGTTCATCAGGAACCGGCGGTCATTGCATCGGCTCCTGCCATGTCTTCCGAAGTTCCGATCTCACAGGAGAAGACGGTGGATGCTATTGCGACGCCCGGGCCGGAAGTCAAAGCAGATAACCGATGGTTGGCGGAGTCACTCTGGCGGCGAGTGGCAGAGCTCAAGCGTTATCCGAACACGGCTCGCATGAACGGACAGGAAGGGAGAGTCATCCTGAAAGCCACCATTCGAGCGGATGGGCAGCTGGCGGATGTGTTTGTCCAAAAGAGTTCCGGGTACAGCGCGCTGGATGAGGCAGCGATCGAAGCTGTGAAGCTCGCTTGTCCGCTTCATATGAAACATGCCATTGGGAAGCCGCAGATCGTCGTGAGTCTCCCGATTGTCTATAGTTTGGCGAATTGAACTTCGAAACCTCTGAACATTGTCAGAGATCCAGACAGATGAAAGAACATGAAGGTTTACCGATGCAACGAGTGACAGTCGCTTTTGCTGTGCTGCTGTTCACGTTGGTGCCATTACAGGGGTGGGCTGAATCCCCACAGTCGGCCATCACCATGGGCCAGAGGACTATCACGGTTCATCAGGTGAAGAGCGTGGTCGGGCCGTCGGTGCACATCGATGAGAGGGGTTTTATTTCAGCGGCGTGGGTGGAGGAAGACAAGGAGGCGCGGGCTATCCTGTTTGCTAGGTCGGACAGGCCGGGAGGGGCGCTCGGAAGTCCAGTCAAGGTGAATCACCCAAGCGAAGAAGTCTACTATCGACAAGAGTCTCCGGCCTTGGTGGTTCAGGGGAATCAGGTGTTCATTACCTGGTCGAACACTCATCCGAAGATCACGCCGGATAAGCCCTTTGCAGGGGAATTACGGTTGAGTAGGTCCATGGACGGGGGGCGAACGTTCGAGCCGTCCATCTTGGTGAACGATGATGGTTTGGTGGCTCAGCACACGTTTGACTCCATTCAACGGGCTCCCAACGGGACCCTGCACATGGCATGGATCGACGCTCGTGAAGGAAGGAAGGAACCGGGAACGTTCGCCGCCAGGTCGACGGATCACGGCGGCACGATCAGCAAGAATGTGAAGATTGATGACGACACCTGCGTCTGTTGTCGAACAGCCATCGCCACGTCGGTAGACGGAATCGTGTATGTCGCCTGGCGGAAGATTTTTGACGGCAGTATCCGCGAAACTGTCGTGGCTCGATCGGCGGATGACGGCGCATCCTTCTCCCCCTCGGTCATCGTCGGCAACGATCGATGGGTGTATCCAGCCTGCCCGCATCGACCGGCATCCCTCGGGGTTGATCGACAAGGGCGACTCTATGTGGTGTGGTACACGGAGGGTGCCGATGAAACCCCCGCTGTGTATCTGGCCTATTCGGACGACCAGGGCAAAACATTTTCCGCTAGAACGCAATTGAACCGCTCGAAAGGCACCTTCCCTGACCATCCACAGATGGCGGTTGATCCGGCAGGCAGACTTGCGGTGATCTGGGAGGAACAATCGCCTGTTCGACGAGAAGTGGTGGCCAGCTACTCGCTCGATCGAGGCCAATCGTTCAGTGCGCCGGTTAAACTGAATGAAAAGAACGCCCAGACACCGACCGTGGCAGTCAATCAGCATGGAACGGTCGTGATGGGCTGGAAGGAACATGCGATGCCGGCGCATCGGTTAGTTTTTCAAACCGTGCAATTTCCTGTGGGTAATGGGGCGGTTGAAGAGACCGAGCGCCATGGACCGTAAAGCCTCGCGTTTGCTGGTCACCGGGTGTCTTGTCTGGTGCCTTCTCGCGCTTGGCGTTGGCACTCATGCGACTGCCGTAACGAGCGATCCCTTTGCCGTATTGCGCGTCACTCGAGTCGCAGCAGATTCACCGATCGGCTCATTCGATCTGAAGGATCTCGATGGTGACACTGTTCGATCAACGGAACTGGCTGGAAAAGTCGTGCTGCTGAATTTTTGGGCGACCTGGTGTGGGCCCTGTAAAGAAGAAATGCCGTCGCTGGCAAAGTTGCAGTCACAGTTCGATCCTGCTCGCTTCCAAGTCGTGACGATTACCACGGACATGCATCCGAAGGGGATCAAGCAGTTTCTCGATCATCTGGGTATCCGTCTCCCCGTGCTGTTCGATCAGCACGAAGACGTGTCGAGGTCCTTTATGGTGCGGGGTTTGCCCACGACTGTTCTCCTGACACAAGACGGCCGGGCTATCGGTCGTGCCGTCGGGCCTCGAGCCTGGGATAGTGAGGCGTCTGTTGCACTGGTCCGGCATGTGCTTGAAGGGATGAAATGAAGCGCTGGGCTCCCATCGTTGCAGTTGGGATGGTCTTGCTCTACACGGCACTGGCCTTGGGTGCCGCAGGCTGTCTCTCCCTGTCCGATCTTCAGGTAGGCCATGCGCACCATGCTCCGTCTCATGCGGAGCACTCTCCATTCTGTGCCTGGGCGTGCCAAGCGAATCCTACTGCGAGTATTCACGCCGCTGCGCCGGTTCTCGGAATCTTTGTCCTGGTGGCGATCCAGCGGTTCATTCGTGTCATCCCACACACAGTTCTTCTCGCGAGCGTTTCTCGCGCTCGTGCTCCTCCTCTCTAGCTCTGTTCTAGCCCACAAGAAGTTGTAGGTCGGTGTGCATAGGCAGCCTCATGGGGCTGTGCCTTGCCCACTATTGCTCAACATTTGCCTGAATGAGGAGTCGGTGATGATGGTTGTATCGGTACCTGTGTTTCGATGGGGCTGGGCGGTTGTTATTGGAATTGTAGTGATGTGCGGAGTCGGAAGCGGTCGTGTGTTGGCTCAGGATGCTCCGGCTGTCGAGCCATCTGTTTCACCGCGTGAGAAGGAACTTCGTCAGCAGCTGAAGACCATTCTGCAGGAACTGGATGAGATGCAACAGAGGAAAGAGGGTGCGAAAGCAGAACCTGAACGTCCTTCCATCATCAAGGAGAAAACGGAGGTCACGTCCCCGGAAGGGACTGCTGAGGCTCCGTCCTCAGTAGAGTCGGATTTTGACTTGTCCGATATGAGTATCGTCAGCAAGCGATTTCAGAAACGGCCGGAAGGTGTTGCACTGTCTGCGACCGTTCCTTCCGAAACGGAATCCCAGCCCACGAGAACGATGAAGGAGTCGATGGAATCGCTTCCCGGCGTCGTATTGCGGCAGGCCAACGGGCCACGTGATTTCAGCATTATGATCCGCGGACAAGGCGCCAAGACGACCTTTGCGATTCGGGATATCAAGGTGTACGAGGACGGATTCATCCAGACCCAATCCGATGGTCTTTCGCGGCTCGACATTCATGATCCCTGGTTCATGCGAAGCGTCGAAGTGATTCGAGGTGCATCATCTTCTCTGTACGACAACTATGCCCTTGGCGGGATGGTTCATTTCCGAACCAGGCGTGGCAGCGACATTCGTGGGGTGGAAACATTCTTTTCGGGCGGGTCCTATGGCTACCAGAAGTACGGTGTCGCCATCGGTCAGGAAACAGAGCGATTCGATGTGTCGATGTTCGGCAGTCACGTGTCGGAAGACGGCTATATCCAACACAGTAACTACAATACGCAGACAATCAATTTTAACGTTCGCTATAAGATAGACGACAAGCAAAACTTCTACTTCAAAGCGATCAACAACTGGCTCAATACGAAAGTGCCGACCAGGCTGACGCAGAGTCAGTTCTTCACGGACGAGCGGCAGGCAGGAGGTGCACAAACGACCTGTACCCCCGGCACCTTTAACGGAGGTTGCGCCAATGCGCTCCTGCTCAACCAAAGCCGGGTCGATCGCCGCACGATTGTCGGAGGGATCTATGAGCGACAGCTCGATGCGAATACCGTGCTGACGGTAGAAGCCGACTACGATGTGAAAGACATCCAACAGTCATTTTCCCAAATCACCGAAAACACGAACCCCAACTACAAAAGCTATGCCGATGTACGACATGACGGTCAATTGGGGACGCTGCCGTTGCGAAGCTATGTCGGATTTTTCGTCAACCAAATGGAACAGAAGGGGAATTCTTTTCAGAATCTTGCTGACAGTTTTGGGACCAAAGGCACGTTGATCCAAAATAGCCGGGGGACGATTTTCAACATCGGCGGTCGTATCCGGGAGGAGTTGGAATTCTTTCCGAACTGGACCTTGGCGGTCGGACTCGGATTTGAGCAGTCGCGTCTTAGCGTGCACGCGACGAACTATGATCCGACGAGCGGTGCTCTGGCTTCTCGGGCAAGTGCGAATCGCACGTTTTCTAACTGGGCGCCGGAGGGCTCGATCACTTGGAAGCCTTCGGCGGACTATCGCTATTGGATCAGAGCTTCGACTGGATATGGGATTCCTCAATTCAGTAATCTTCTGCGAGATCCTGTGACGGGACAACCAGGAACCAACTTCAGTCTGAAGCCGCAAAAGAACCTCAATCTGGAAATCGGTACGGAGGCGAGATTGCATCCGACACTACTCGTCCACGTCGCGGCGTTCTACACTTTCTATAAGGATGAAATCATCACACAGGTCGTTACGGGCAATAACACGGCGTCTGTGAATGCGGACTCGTCCCGATATCGCGGCGTCGAAGTCTTCGCCGATTGGCGGCCGATCGCAGGTCTTCGGGTGTCCGGAGCCTATACGCACATTGATTCGGAGTACATCAACTTTTCCGATCGAACTGCAGCTGGATTTCTTGTTCGTGACGGAAAACAAGTGCCCAATGTGCCGACCGATATCTTGAACGGCAAGCTGGAATACTATCATGCGCCGTTGGGATTGGGTGCCTGGGTCGAAGGCAATTACTCCAATAGCTATTTCTTGAACAACAGTAATACGTTTGGATTCCCCTCCTATGTGATCGGGAACGTCAATGTCTACAAGAACATCGAGATCGGGAAATCGTCGTGGGTTCGATTCGCCAAGCTGTTTGTCGAAGTCGACAACCTCGCCGATACGAAGTACGCCGCATCTGGCCAGGTCATCGGCGGAGAAACTCATGCTGCTGCCGCCGGTCAACAGGTGTTCTTTGCCGGCTATGGGCGAGCGATCTATGGCGGCGTGACCTTGGGGCTCTTTTAGGAGTGTGAAGGGCGAGAGGGCTGCATGGCATGTTTGTTCGGAATTGAGGTGTTCGTAATCGGGTCGAGTGTGGTGGGTTTCATGCTCGACCCGGTGTGGAGTGGAGGTGCATCTCCCTGGCCTCTGTCCAGCCATTTTTACGGAAAGGAGCGCTCAATGCTTATGATTGGTGAAGCAGGCACCATGAACAAAACGTTGCTGCGAGTGGGAGAAGCGGCGGAACTGCTCTCGGTCAGCCGCTGGACGATCTATCGATGGGTGGAGGACGGGCGGCTGCGCGGCACCAAGATTGGGAAGAGTAGTCTTCGAATCTTTCGCGACTCTATCGTTAGCTTGATCGAGAGGAATGACTGCACCATGCCCGTTGGGCTTGCAAGATCAGAGCATATATAGCGCGACGGCGCTCTCGATGGCGGACGCTGATTGTGTAGCATCAGTGAGCAGGCATTGGTAGACAAGCTATCAGGTATGCCGTATAGAGGTGGTGACTATGACGAGATTCATGACACGAGCCCGTCGTTCCTATCAGACTCTGTGCCTCATCGGCCTTATCACACTGGTCTATGGGGCGTTGCTCGGGATGGGTGCGAGTTGTGCGCTTGCCCATGCCGACCAGTCTCAGAGTCAGCAGCATCACCATGGTGAAGAAGAATCCTCCGTGCAGAACGTGCTCTGCGCATGGGCGTGCCAAGCAACGGCCGATACCACCGTGACGATTGGTCCTCCATCGTCTGTTTCAGAATTGGTCGTTGGGTTTTCCAATCTCGTCTCCGATCCGCATAGTGATTCGATCTCTTCCTCGACAGCGCACTCTCGTGCGCCTCCGTCGATCTCCTTCGTCAGGCTCGGATAAGCAATAGCCAGTCGTTTTGTTCCAGGAAACTGGTGCTTGTCTAGCCTCAGCGCCTGTATTCACAACGAACGTCAAAACGCATTGTCCGAGTAGGTCGCCCTCCCGCTCGGACCAAGCGCGGGGCGAAGGTTGGCTGCCTCCTCCTTGGCCCCGCCCTTTATATCAGGGTGAGCGACTGTCCAGTGACAAGAGTCGACAGCGTTCTTCAGGCCTCTAGAAGTTGTGGGAGATCACAGTGCTCTAGCTCTGGACAGGTGTTATCAGAGCGAGAATCTTCATTGTTGGGAGCGATTCGTACGGTTTGTCCGAGCAGGTGGCCCCCCGGCTCGGACCAAGCGCGGGGTGAAGGTTGGCTGC
>JAOUGT010000119.1 GCA_029865485.1 Nitrospira sp. | reverse complement strand
TATGTCTTGATGCAGGTAACACGTGACGGAGTCACGCGCGAGCAGAAAGCGGCCTTGATCAAGGGAGTCACGGACCTCCTGGGTCAGGTGTTGAACAAAAATCCCGCGCAGACGTTCGTCGTCATTGAGGAGGTCGATCCGGATAATTGGGGTGTCGCGGGAATGATGGTCTCGCACGATCGGCATCGGACGCAGGCGACGGACAAGCCTGTCGGTGGAGAAAGAGCGAAGGAGCCGGCGACGTGAGGCATATCAAATCCGTGGTGAGAGGTTGTCGGATCACCAGGCATCCATGTCATAATGCCGACCGGTTTCGCGCGAGCATCCGATGGCCAAGATCCGACCAACTGACTCTCGTCTCACCATCACGGATACCGTGCAGGGGCTCCGCATCGTCATACCTTGTCGGCGAAGTTGGTTCGTGATCTTCTTCTTGGCCTGTTGGATCCTTGGGTGGGCCGTAGGCGAGGTCATGGTGTCTCGTCAGTTCCTCAATGGAGATGCGCCATCGGAGGGTGAGTTGTTCATGCTGGCATGGCTCGGGGTGTGGACGGTTGGGGGAGTGGTGGCTATCTATGCTTGGCTGTGGCAAGTGATGGGGAAGGAGATCGTCACCGTGCATGGGCAGACATTTACCGTGCGACGTGACATTGGGGGGTTCGGGTTTGAGAAGGAATATGATCTTGTGCAGATGCGAGATCTACGCGTCGGGCCCGTCGGCATGAATCCACTGGACGTCTCCTCGAGCCTTCAATTGTGGGGAGTCGGCGGCGGGATGATCGCTTTTGACTATGGCGCCAGAACCCATCGGTTCGGTGCGGGCCTTGATGAAGCAGAAACCAAGCAAGTTGTCACCGCCATCACACAGCGATCACGCATTCAGACGAGTACCAAGGCGTAGCTGCTAGGTCCAGTCCGTTGCCCGACGTGGAACAAGGATCATAACCAGCTGGGTAGGGTATTGAAACAATGCTGTGTAAAGCCAGGCGCACCAGGACCTGTTTTTCAACAGACCCTGGCGGCGTGAAACTGGTGGGTTCTTGCCCTACTGCACTTCGACGGTGATGGTCTGGCTAGCTGCGACGAGGGCGTGGTCCTTCGTGGCGCCCGTCACGGTGATCTGGTGCGGCCCTCTACTCAGTCCCTTGAACGTTCCGCCAAACCCCTTCTGATACTCGTTGTCCACGAAGACGTGGGCATGAGCCGCTTGCGAACCCTTGGTCAACTCGTATTTTAGCTCAAAGCTGTCGGCGACCTTGTCTCCGGCTTTAGGAGACGTAATCACGATTTTGGATCCATCCTCTATTGGTTTATCCGCTGCGAAGACTGGTGCTCCGCTCAGATAGCCGGTTAATGCGATTCCTGCTCCCATAACTGCCACATATCTCATCATCTGCATCAGAACCTCCACGTCTTATAATGTTTGTGAACTCCTTCACTCTAACACCCCATCAGGGATCAGTGTTGGTCTGAATTGACCAGTTCGGCAGTGGAAGTTCCGAGAGCATCGGGTAGATCTGCTGTGCGGGTCATAGCCCCACCAGGCCTCCATCGAGGTTCCAACTGGGTAGGTGGTGCTGGCACCCGTAGTTGCAGCGCTTTCCGCCCGAGTGCTAATCTTCCCAGCCTCGTTGTGTAACGCTCCCACATCTTACGCACTGGCCGGACCGACATGAGGGATGACGTGACGGCATTCAACGACCCACACCGGCTGGAAGCACGCTACAAGGCTGACGAGTTTCTCCGTTCGCTCGTCGAGGGCACGATTGCCTCGACAGGTTCGGACTTCCTGCGAGAATTAGTCCGGCACGTGTCCGGGGCGCTCGGTATCCGTTATGCCTTCGTGGGGTATCTCCTTCCTGAATCGCGTATCCGTACGCTCGCCTTCTGGAAAGGCGATGGGTATGTAGATCAAGTCGAATACAGTCTGGAAGGCACGCCTTGTACGAAGGTCATTCAGGGCGAAACCTGCCATTATGCGCAGGACGTCCAACAGCTCTTTCCCCGCGACCAAGATCTCGTGACACTAGGTGTGTCCAGCTATCTCGCCGTTCCACTCAAAGATCCCAAGCGCAAGGTCCTCGGCCATTTGGTGGCGATGGATGTGAAGCCCATGATCTTGACCTCGGATGAGATTGAGGTCTTCAAGCTATTCGGCGAACGGGCAGGGGTTGAGCTCTATCGCCAGGTCATCGAGACCTCGCTGCGCGAGCGGGAAGAAACATTGCGGGTGATCGCCGAAGGCACGGCGGCCCAGGTGGGCGGCGACTTCTTCGTTTCGCTGGTAAGACACGTGGCGACGGCGCTCAGAGTGGACTATGCCTATATCTCTCAACTCGCAGAGGATGGCACGAGGTTCCAGTCCAAGGCTGCGTGGGGCAAAGGGGAACTGTTGCCGCCGTTTGATGTGCCGGCGCGAGGCCCCTGCGAAACCGTGTTGAAGAACGTCTGCATTCATCATCCGAGCAAACTTCGTGAACTCTATCCCCATGTCCAATTGATCCAGGATGTCGGTGTCGATAGTTATTGCGGTGTGCCCTTGGTGGATTCCACGCGGAAAGTCTTGGGACATCTGGCCGTGATGGACTCCAGACCGATGCCGGATGAGCAATTGGTGCAGTCGATTCTCACCATCTTTGCCACCAGGGCGACGGCAGAACTCGAACGTGCGCAGATGGACGCCATATTGAGAGAAAATGAGGAGCGGTTGCGCGATTTATTCGATGAAGCGCCGATTGCCTACGTACACGAAGGCTTGGATTCCAAGTTCATTCGAGCCAATAAGACGGCGATGCAGACGCTGGGTATCACACCGGACCAAGTCCACAATATGTATGGAGCCTCCTTCATTCCGGATACCCCGGAGGCTCAACGGCGCCTGAAGGAAGCCTTTGACTCAGTCGGGAAGGGTGTCGACACCAGTGGTGTCGTGTTGGAGTTGCGCCGCAAGGACAACGGCAAGCCGCTCTGGATCAAATGGTGGTCGCGACCGGATCCAAGCGGGACTTACACCCGCACGATGTTCGTGGACATCACCGAACAGGTGCTGATGGAACAGGAGAAGGCCAGGCTGGAGGCCCAGGCCGTCTATCTGCAAGAGGAAATCAAAGGCGGCCACAATTTTGAAGAGATCATCGGTTCTGCCAGCTCGCTCAAAAAAGTGCTGAAGAGCGTTGAACGTGTGGCACCGACCGATTCCACCGTATTGATTACGGGAGAAACGGGGACGGGCAAGGAACTGATTGCGAGAGCCATCCACAATTTGAGCCCTCGGAAGCAGCGGCCGTTGGTCAAGGTGAATTGCGCGGCTATCCCCGTTGGATTGATCGAAAGCGAGCTGTTCGGTCACGAGAAAGGCGCCTTTACCGGTGCGTTGATGAGAAAGATGGGTCGGTTTGAGGTGGCTGACAGAGGCACGATCTTTCTTGATGAGATAGGAGAACTGCCGCTCGATCTGCAATCCAAGCTTTTGCGGGTCTTACAAGAGGGGGAGTTCGAGCGGGTGGGGGGAACACAGACCTTCAAGATTGATGTCCGTGTCATCGCGGCCACAAACCGGAATCTGGAACAACTCTCAAGAGCCGGTCAGTACCGTCCGGATCTCTATTATCGCTTGAATGTCTTCCCCATTCATCTCCCGGCCCTGCGTGAGCGTGAGGAGGATATTCCGCTGCTCGTTCAGTATTTCGTGCAAAAGCATGGCATGCGGCTGGGGAAAAAGATCGACCGAATCTCTGACCGGATGATGAGCACATGGCGACGCTATCAGTGGCCTGGGAACATCCGAGAACTGGAACATGTGATCGAACGGGCTGTGATTCTCAGCGAGGGGACGGAGCTTGAGCCGATCGATTGGTTGTCGGCGGCACCCAACACGGCCTTAGCCAATGGGAAGACTCTGACGCTTGAAGAAATGGAACGGCAGTACATTTTCGACGTCTTGGAACAGGCCAACTGGCGTGTCAGTGGTGACAAGGGAGCTGCAGCAATCCTTGGTCTGAAGCCTACTACCCTTGAGGCGCGCATGAAGAAACTGGGTATCACCCGAGTGAAAGGTGAGACCTGAAGGGTGTAGCAGTCAGAGAATTTCTGAACATCACCATCCAATTCTCCTCATCTCCCCTCATCGACTATCAGTGCTAGGCTGGCATCGGCCAACGGTCATTTTCCCATCACAAAATCCCAACTAATTGGGACGGTCCCAATTAGTTGGGAATCGTTTCGTTTCTAGTCGAACCACTTCTCTTCGCTCGAACACAGAACTACCTCAATTGATCAATGGTTTGTGGTGATCTTCCCGCCCTATCGCACTGTGGCACCACGGTTGCTCAATAGGTCTGGCATCACGTTGAGATAAGAGGAGAGTAGCCATGTTGAAGATCACCAAAATACAGGAGAGCGGGCGAGACGTTCTCCTCAAGCTGGAAGGCAAGATTACGGAGCAATGGGCGGCGCTGCTTGATGGAGAGTGCCGTGCCTATCTTCGACAGCACAAGGCCGTGTTCTTGGATTGCTCACAGGTCGATTACCTTGATGGACGAGGAATTGAAGTGCTCAATGCGCTTCCCCAATCAGATGTCACTCTCATGAGCGCTCCAGCCTTGATGACGGAGCTGCTCCACATTGGAGGTCGGTCATGAACATCGATATCGTTACGGAATCTCGAAGTCATCGGATGGTTGCGGACAATGGTGAAGGCGTTCTCCTGGATCGACTCAGGCAGGGAGATGAAGGGACTTTTGATGAATTGGTCACGCGACACCACAGTGCCTTAATCAGGATGGCGTTGGCTTATGTGGCGGACCGGGAAGTGGCGAAAGAGGTCGTTCAAGATACCTGGATGGCGGTCATCGACGGATTGAGCCGATTCGAAGGACGATCGTCGCTGCGAACCTGGATTTTTGGCATCATGATCCACAAGGCCAAGGATCGTGGGGTGCGGGAAAAACGACATGTGAACTTTTCCTCATTCGAGTCTGTCGACGACGACAACGATGAAGCGGTGGATCCTTCCCGGTTTCATCAATCCGGCGAGTGGGCTGGCCACTGGGCCTTTCCGCCTCAGCCATGGGACGATCAGACACCGGAGAAGCTCTTGTCCTCACAGCAGGCCGTCACTGCCATGAATCGAGCGATCGAAGCGTTACCCCAGACGCTAAAAAATGTGCTCATCCTGCGCGATGTCGAGGGTGTTGAGGCCAAGGAAGCCTGCGACATCTTGAGGATTACCGAAACGAACCTCTATGTCCGCCTCCATCGGGCCAGAGAACGGGTGCGGCAGGCAGTAGAGTCGTATTTGGAGGGGCGAACACCGACTGTGTAAGAAAAGGCCAACAAGATCGACCCAGAATCAGCGGCATTCAAGGGGAGGTCTTCTCAATGGTACAGGAAGAAGGATCAGCGATTGTCCCGGAGATCACCTGCCAGGAGATCGTGCAGTGGGCCTCGGCCTACCTGGACGAACATGTGAGTGACAAACAGAAACGTCGCATCGTGTTGCATCTGGCGATCTGTGCCGGCTGTGAGACCTATATCCAGCAAATTGCAACAGTTCGAGACGCGGTGCAGTTACTGCCTAAGGCAGAAGAACAACCGTCTGAACTTCACCGATTGCGACAAGCCTTTGTGGCGCGGACACATCGATCATCGTCTGGTAGCTGACGTTTCGTAGAAGGAGAATTCCTATGACGGTAGTGCGGTTGCTTCTTGTCTTGCTTGTTGTTGGGTCTGTTGGCTCAACCTATGCCAGCCAGCAGTTTGAACGAAACGGTCTTGCCATCGACGGGTATGATCCGGTGGCGTACTTCACGGAACAGAAACCGGTGAAGGGATCGCCGGAATTTCGTACTGACTATCATGGCGTGACCTTCCAGTTTGCTTCAGCGGTCCATCGAGAGGCCTTTATTACCGAGCCGGCCAAGTATGCTCCGCAGTATGGCGGCTTTTGCGCCTATGGGATGGCCAAGGGCTATAAGGCGGTGATCGATCCCGCGGCCTTCACGGTTGTCCATGAGAAACTCTATCTCAATTATAGTGAATCGGTCCGTACCCGATGGCTCTCAGATATCCCCGGTTATATTCAGAAGGCTGATGCCAATTGGCCGGAGGTCCAACGGCAAGCCAAGGTGCAAGAATAACCGGATACTGTTCCGGAATCATGTCAATCCACTCTTACCAACCAGGAGGTATTCAATGAAGAAGATGATGTTCTCAATTGCGGCAGTCGCCTGTTTGATGTGCGCAGGCACCTATTCCTCTGCCAATGAGATGAGCAATATGGCAAACGAGATGAAGGCCGGGACCGACTCGATGAAAGGTGAGATGAAGGGAAAATCCGACGCGATGAAGGCCAAGACGGATTCGATGAAATCGGCCAAGGATGAGATGAAAAACGAGATGAAGATGAAACAGGACGACATGAAAGGTGACATGAAAATGAAGAAGGACGAGATGAAGGGCGACATGAAGGGAGCTATGGGTTACTAAGCGCAGTCATCCCTCTCGGCGTCCCATCCTGCGGCCTGCGGTCGGCTTGTCCGATCGCAGGCCGTTGTGTTTTCCGCACACATCTGTTGCCGACTGTAAGAAACCGACAGCACCTTCGACCAAACGCTAGGTTTCGGATGTTCTGGGCAGGAGGTGGGATCATGGCATTACTCATTCAATGGGAAGAAGCCGTCAGTCGGGAAGAGGACCACATGTCGAATGCGGAGCCGTCAGTATCTGTGGCGCCGTCGTCAGCAAATCCGCCCACGGTATCCTCTCTTCCTGCGACCGAACGGGTCTACCGCCATCGGTTACCGGTGCGGATCAGCCATTGGCTCAACGTCCCATTTCTCATCATCCTGATCATGAGCGGGTTGCAGATCTTCAATGCGCACCCAGCGCTCTACTGGGGTGATCGGTCCGATCGGGATAAGGCATTACTGTCGATCCGTCCCGTTGTCGCTGAGAGCGGCGAGGTGAAGGGAGTGACGACAATCCTCGGCCATCAGTTCGATACAACCGGTGTGCTTGGGTACTCCGATGGCATGAGTCGCGCCTTTCCTGCCTGGGCAACAGTTCCCAGCGCGAAGTGGCTGGCCATGGGGCGACAATGGCATTTGTTCTTTGCCTGGCTCTTTGTCATCAATGGATTCATTTTCACTGCCTATGCCTTTGTGAGTCGCCATGCCACGCGCGATCTGGCCCCAACCAGCAGTGATCTTCGTGGCATCGGCAAGTCCGTCAAAGATCACCTGGTCTTTCGACATCCCAGCAGTGATGAAGCCAAGCGGTATAACGTACTTCAGAAACTGGCCTACGCCGGCATCCTGTTCATCATCGCGCCGTTGATTGTGCTGACTGGTCTGGCGATGTCACCGACGATCGATGCGGCGTTTCCCTGGATCTTGATCATCTTGGGCGGGCGACAGGCGGCGAGGACGATTCACTTCATCGCCTGTTTCTCGTTTGTTGGATTCATTGTGATTCACGTGCTCCACGTGATTCTTACCGGGTTCTTGAACAATGTCCGATCGATGATTACCGGGTGGTTCACCGTCACGCACGTGAAGTATTGAAGCCAGAAGTGTGAAACGTATCTCGTGAAGCGTGAAGCGCGGCTCATGGTTTCAAGTTTGACGTTTCATGTTTCAAGTCTGAGAGTTCTCAGTTTCTGCAAAACCTAAAATGTTAAACATGAAACTTGAAACGCGCAACCTGAAACTCCCACGCCCAATACTGATTACGGAGGCATTATGATTCAACCTAAACAGGCAATGGAACGAAGACAGTTTCTAAAAGGGACGGTCGGGGCCGCGAGTTTGGTGGCACTGTCCGGTTGCGACAATCTGACACAGAGCGGTTGGTTTCCCTCGATCTTGAACAAGGCGGAGGAGCTGACGGAAGCCGTCCAGCAGGCGGTGACCCCACGAGATGCTCTGGCCAAAGAGTATGGTGAGACGGATATCTCCAAGATTTTCCCGGCGAACGGCAATACGGATCCTGGGACGGACGTCTATGCTGAGCATGTTGGTCAGAATTTCAGCGAATGGATGTTGGAAGTCGTCGGTCTCGTTCAGACACCCAGGAGCTGGTCGCTGGCTGCGTTGAAAGAGCTGCCCTCCCGCACGCAAATCACGCGCCACGATTGTGTGGAAGGGTGGAGTGCCATCGGAAAATGGACCGGCGTGCCGATCGGTGACCTTTTGCATCAAGTGGAACCATTACCGAACGCTCGCTATGCCGTGTTCCACTGTGCCGATGTGGATGATGAAGGTATCGCTTACTATGAGAGTATCGCAGTGGCTGATTGCTACCATCCTCAGACTATGTTGGCCTACGAGCTCAATAATGTGCCGCTTGATGTTCCGCACGGCGCTCCCCTCAGGCTCCGCTTTGAACGCCAGCTCGGGTACAAGCAGGCAAAGTATGTGATGAAGATTGAGTTGGTCGAATCGCTGGTCGGCATCGGCGGGGGTAATGGGGGATATTGGGAAGATCAGGGGTATGAATGGTACGCCGGGATCTAGCATGCTGAAACAGACTTCCAGCGGTGTTCTCGCTCCTTCGTTCCCTGCGACCTACATCAAACTGTAGGCCTCGGGCTCTCAGTCGCTCGGGCCTTGGTTGGGACAAGGCGCGTCTTGGCGCGCCAGGGTTGGGCGGGTGGGAATGGTGAGTCTGTTTGAGCATGCTAGTTGGCAGGGTGATGGAATAAGCCGCCAGTGTCGTTCTCGCGTCGCTCAGACCCTCAACGTACCCCAGAGGGTACGCCTCGCCCCTTCGCTCGCTGCGGCCTCGCTGGACGACCTGTTTGATCACCCTGCAAATTGAAGTGGATCGAGAGGGGTGAACGATGCACCTCGTCCTTGTCTTTCGGGAGGAGAAGAAACGTGAAGCACAAGATGTTGATGGTGATCTGGGTGGTCTTGTTGGGAATCTTCTCTACATCGATACGAGCCGATGCGAGAGTCGGCATGAAAGCGCCTGATATCTCGAACACGACTTGGCTCAACAGTGCCCCGCTGCGCATGGACGAGCTGAAGGGGAAGGTGGTGATGGTCGAGTTCTGGACGTTTGGTTGTTACAACTGCCGAAATGTGGAGCCCTATCTGCGGCAGTGGTACCAGCAGTACAAGGATCGGGGATTCGTGGTGATCGGTGTCCATTCACCGGAGTTTTCGCACGAGCGGCAGGTCGATAACGTACAGCGATACATGAAAGAGCACGATATCCGTTTTCCTGTGCCGATCGACAACGACTTCTCCACCTGGAGCGCATACGGTAACCGCTACTGGCCCGCCATGTACTTGATCGACAAGCGCGGGATCATTCGCTACGTCAAAGTCGGTGAGGGAGGGTATAGCGAGACGGAGCGGCAGATTCTGGCCTTGTTGGCAGAAGAGTGATGATGGCATCAGCCTTTGTGCAGGACGCATTGGTATCTCGGCTCATATTGGACATCATATAGCAGCGATGTCGCAGGGGCGCCTTGCGCAAGTGAACAGAGCACCAGGCAAGACGATAGTTTTTACTGAATTGTAAAAATCAAAGTAGTGGACCGCTCATATCCTTTCATCATTTTTCTTGCTGCAGTGTCGTGTATGTGAAGGCTACATCATCCAGATTTGCACTTCTGTCCATCAGGGTCATTGAAAAATGTACCGAATATAGTGAGTAACGAAATGCTTTCAGATGGGTATCATATTTGCTCCATCCATACTCGTCCTGCCTTGCATGCGTGGGTTTGCAAGGCATCGTGGCAATGAATGACCTGTGTAGGAAGGAGCAACGACGATGTTCTATGTTCGTACATTTGTAATCAAGTCGACCATTCTCTCCCTCGGTATTGCTTTCTGCCTACTGGCCCAGACGTCACTGGCGTCCGCGCATGGCGCGCCGGAATACCCGATCAGCCGACAATACAATTGCTATAAACACCAGGGACAGGCGCTCTCCGAATGTGTGGCGGCCATCGCCTTCGGTGGGGCCCAAGCCATCTACGATTGGAACGGGGTGAATCAAGCTGCTGCCGCAGGCAACCATCGCGCGGTAGTGCCGGACGGCAAACTCTGTGCGGGCGGCCAAGAGAAATTCAAGGGCTTCGACTTGGCACGCAGTGACTGGGATGCGACGCCCTGGTCTCCCAATGCAAGTGGACGCTATGAGCCCTAATCTCCGGCTAAGTCGGGCTGAGGGCCAGGATGTTGGCTCGTGCCAGGGACACGAGGGCCTGCTGCGCGGCCGTGGTGAGCCGTAACAATGTCCGGCGCGCATGCTGCACGACCTTTCCAAC